>WFOZ01000411.1 GCA_015487825.1 Planctomycetaceae bacterium | reverse complement strand
GTGTTGCGTAGCAACCCGAGAAATTTAACTCTGGTGTAACTTTCAGCTTTGTCGTAGGGTCCGCTATTGCGGACCACGATGGGAGGTGGATCCCCCTATTTCTGCGGTGGTCCGCAATAGCGGACCCTACAAACAACCTCAATTTCTGTAAAAACCAAACATTGCTGAATAGTTACCTACTGGTAAGGTTTATTTTAATCCTCAGGCGTGTTGCTCCATGCTTCGTGTATCTGGGCAATCCGCTTGCGGCTGGAAAACCATTCTGCTGTAATCGTGAGATAACTCGCTTCATAATCTCGTGATCGCTTTTCAATGGCAGTGCTTTCTCGTAACATCAATCAGGTGAGAAACAGACGGGTCTGTCTGTGTTGCTTTGCCGATTTATTGAGCTGCCTGTTTTAGAGGATTCAAAACGTAATGAGAGTTTTTGTTTATTGTTATAGCCTTCTTTTCGGAATGCTGCTGTTTACCGGGTGTAACAATCAGCCGTCCGAGCAATCGAAAGATTCCGGTTCGCGTGAAAAAGCTGCTTCTGATGTTGTAGGAAACGGAATTGAGGAAGTATCAGGTGACGAAGCAGAAGCGGTGAAAGCCGTTGAAGCGGTTGCGACTTCGATCAAGACCAACAAACAGGGTTGGGTGACAGAGGTTAATTTCCGTAAGTCCTCGGTTAATGATGAGCAGTTGAAAACTTTACTGAAACTGAAAAAGCTGCAATCGGTTCTGCTGAATGAAGCTCCGATTTCTGATGCAGGATTGAAAACGCTTGGTCAGATAACAACGTTGACCAATCTTGATTTACGTGATTGTAATATTTCGAATGACGGCCTGGCTCATTTAACCGGGCTTTCAAACCTGCGAGCATTACGGCTATCAGGGAAAAGTGGAAACACCGAAGTTGATACCGATGGCATGGTGCATGTCGGGAAGTTGACCAACCTGAAAGCACTGCTGCTCGACTTTTTATGGATCGACGGCGAAGGATTGGGACACCTTTCGGGATGCACCAAGATTGAAGAACTTTATCTGGCGGAAACGTTGATTGCTGATGAAGATCTGGAACAACTCAAGTTGTTTCCCAAACTGAAAAAACTTCGTATTTCCAAACTTTCGCAGGTAACCGGGGCAGGGCTGAAACATGTCGCTATGGTGAAGGGGTTGGTTGAACTCGATCTGAGTGAAAACAGTTCTCTGTTCGATGCCGACCTGGTTCCGGTTTCTCAATTGACAAACCTGAAAAAACTCAACCTGTGGCGAGTCGCCTTGACCGATGCCGGGGTGGCTCATCTGGCACCGCTGGTCAATCTGGAATGGCTCAATCTGGATAACACACAATTGAGCGATGCTGGGTTGAAACATTTGCAGGGAATGACAAAACTCAAATTCCTGCATCTTGGTTCAACTTCTATTACCGATGCAGGATTGCCTCAACTGGAAGCATTGAAGTCGCTGAAAGATTTGAAAGTGACGCGAACCGCTGTTTCTGAAGCGGGCGTGAAAGCGTTAAAAGAAAAGCTGCCTGAAACGGAAATTCAATTGAAGTATCTGGGGGAAGGGTAGATAGGCGTTAGGTAATAGGTATTAGGCGTTAGGAAAAAGTAGATTAGGCTTTCCAGCCTGGCAAATGCGGTTCCATGATTATCGCCTGTGACTTTTTTATTGGGGATTGAGATGAAAAGAAGTATCTGTTTTAGAAAGATGGTTATCGTTGCGGTTTTGTTTTTGCTGCAATCTTTTCTTACTTCGGATTTATCTGGTACCTGTTTTGCCAAAGATGCCGGGGCGTGGAAAGCGGGGATTTCTCGTGTGGTGATTACCCCCGAAAAAATGATGTGGATGTCTGGGTATGGCGGGCGTAATAAACCAGCCGAGGGGAAAGTGCACGATTTGTGGGCCAAGGCGTTGTTGGTCGAAGATCCTGCTGGTGCCAGGGCTGTGATTATAACGCTGGATCTGGTTGGGATTGACCGCGGGATATCTCAGGCGATTACATCGCGTTTGAAAGATCAATTCGGTTTGGAGCGTTCTGCCATTTCTCTTTGCACGTCTCATACGCATAGCGGTCCGGTTGTCGGGACGAATCTTCGGGCGATGTATTTCTTCGAT
>WFOZ01000410.1 GCA_015487825.1 Planctomycetaceae bacterium | reverse complement strand
CTATTTATCAGCAACCCCCCGGAAAGGGAAATTGATTCATGGAAGAAAGCAGGAGGAAGACTGCCTCGGCTAGCTTGAAATTATACTTGCGAAACAGGTTTTATGTAATGGCTTGGGACGAGTTTGGTTCTCAGTTTCAGAAATGGAAGTTCGATCATTTTTGAAAGTAGAAAACCAAGTAGAATGGAGAGGATCCAGAAGCAGCAGGCGTCAATGAATAGAAGCGTGACATCATCGACATAATTTGCCAGAAATCCAATCACCGTTCTTCGTGACAAGTCTGTGCCGGGGAGGCTGAAAATGATGGAATGTGCCAGATAAATTGTGTAGGAATAAATCCCAACCCAGGCCAGTGCAGCACATGGAATGGAAATAATTTTATTGCCAGCTTTCCCTGTTTCTGGAAACAGACCCGCTGCTAAAACAAGCCAACTGAAGCCTAGTGCAATGATTGTGAATCCAATGGTTCCGCAAGCTGAGTGTTCCTGGAGAGGCCAAACCACAGGGACTGCGAAGCTGAAAAGAACGAGGGGAATTCCAATCGATTTGAACGAAGCGATTCGAATTGCCAGCGAGCGGTGGTAACGAAAGATGTACCCGATCAAAACCCCGAAACAAAGGGAGTCTGCACGTAAATGTGATGGGAAATAAACGGATTTCCAGTCGTACCCGTTGCTGGCCCAACTCAGTTCACCAAGAGTGGCAATTCGCATCAGGGGAGCCAGAATGATAATCGCCAGGCAAACCCAGGGGACTGCAGAAAGTTGTTGTTTGCTTTTGCAGAAACGGAGAATCAGCAGAAAGAGCATTGGTAAAAAGAGATAAAAATGTTCTTCGACTGCGATGCTCCAACTGTGTGCCCACCGCACGCACTCGACATAGTTTTGCAGGAAGATGGAGTTCCAGAATCCGTTTCCCAGAGTTGATTCGAACTTGAGCCAATCTTGACTGAGTGCTGCCCGCAGAGCAATGAATAAGGTCATCGAGCCGTAAGCTACGAAATAGCAGGGCCAGATTTTGAAGCCTCTGCGAAGTAGAAATCGTTTGACCTTCAGTCCACCGGTTTCATCGACTTCCCGGTACAACAATCCGGAGATTAAAAAGCCAGAGAGAACGAAAAAAAGGTCAACGCCGATCCAGCCCAGTTCAATCAGCTGAACCACCACGTCAGCTCCCCAGCCGGAAACCTGTGAGTAGGAAAGATGCGGGTAGGGATCGGGAAGATGGTGAAGCAGAACAAGAGCCGCAGCGACCCCTCGCAAAATATCGAGTGCGAACAGACGTTTTGGTGCGGTTTTTTGATCGATGGTTTGATCCATTGATGATGAAGTTAACGAATAGAGAAAACAGATTGCATGCCAGAAGAGAAGGCGTTCGACAAGTCAGAAAGAAATTAACCACCGGTAAAACAACAAGCAATATACAATCCAGAAGGAATTGCACAAACATCGTTTTTTGTAGAAACAGAAGTTAGTTCAATCGGATTGTGCAACAACGAAACACGAACCATGAAAGTTCAACTCACTATAGCCACATGAACCGGACGCCAGGGTGTTCCGGCTGATTATTGCGGTAATCTGAGGAGGGGGATGGTCGTAAGTCCTTATATTCATGCACGTTTAGACGAATACCGATTTGCTTTTGAATAATCCGAGACAGCCGTAAGACCCGCTATTGCAAATCACATCTGTAACTCGATCTCTCCATTTCACGCGATGGACCGCAATAGTGCCCCCTTCACAAAGAAGTTACCGCGGGTGCATGAGAGCATCTCTTGACCAAATTGGAGGTTTTGAAATACATTCCCGACGTTGCAGGTCAGATAATTCAGATGGCAGGGGTCTGATTATTCATTTGATTAAGTATGGGAAGGGAGTCCCATGAGTAAAAATGGCAAAGATTCAACATTGGCAATTGAAGGGGGCAAGCCGGTTTGTACATCAGCCTTGTCCGCCTGGCCGGTTTTTAATGATGAGCAAATAGAGTCAGTTGTTGAAGTCCTTCGCTCTGGCCGTGTCAATTATTGGACAGGGAAACAGGGACAGCTGTTTGAAGAAGAATATGCCCAATCTCTGGGAGTGGCCCATGCAATTGCGGTTTCGAATGGAACTGTGGCTTTGGAGCTGGCACTTCATGCAATCGATTTGAAACCGGGCGAGGAAGTTATTATCCCTGCACATACATTTGTGGCAACCGCAACTGCTGTGATGATGCGAGGCGGGTGCCCGGTTTTTGCAGATATTGATCCCCAAACGCAGAATGTGACAGCCGAAACGATAGCCCGCCAGATAACCCCCAATACGAAAGCTGTTATCGTTGTCCACATGGGTGGCCGCCCTTGCGAGATGGAAGAAATTTTCTCGTTAACTCAGCATCATGGGCTGAAACTGATTGAAGATTGCGCGCAGGCGCATGGCGCTGCCTGCAATGGCAAACCGGTTGGGAGTTGGGGAGATATTTCAGCTTTTTCATTTTGTCAGGATAAAATAATAACTACCGGCGGCGAGGGAGGCCTCGTTGTTACCAATAATGAAACACTCTGGCAAAGAGCCTGGGCTTTTAAGGATCATGGAAAGAACCGGGATAAAATTTATAACGGTACGCAGACCGGTTTATTTCAATTGCTTCATGACTCGCTCGGAACAAACGGTCGAATGACCGAAATGCAGGCCGCTATCGGTCGCAAGGCGTTGGCCGCTTTGCCCGAATGGATTGAAAAACGAAGAAATAATGCACAAACTCTCCGCGAGGCTTTCAAGGATCACTCCGCGATTGAAGTTGCAGATGTTCCCGAACATCTTGAACACAGTTATTACAAATTCTATTGCCGGCTTCGCTTAAAACAGTTGCAACCAGGCTGGACACGTGATGCGTTCATTAAAGCGGTTCAGGCAGAAGGAATTCCGTGTGGCAGCGGAAGTTGCGCAGAGATCTATCTGGAAAAAAGTATCCAGAAAGCAGGGCTGGCACCACCAAACCGACTCCCCGGTGCTAAATCTTTTGGAGAGCGAAGCCTGATGCTGCAGGTGCATCCAACGCTGCAACCAGAAGAAATTCAATTAACTTCCGAAGCGATTTTAAAAGTTCTAAATGCTGCCTGTGTTCAGGAACATTCAGAGCTGCTCCTCATTTCCAAAGCGGCGTAATAATAGTGTTGGACTTCAATCGATCTCAGCGTCCCGTAACAGTTTCGAAGCTGTTTCGGGAAACAGCGGGTTCACAAAACTTCCTGCTCCCATTTCCCAACCTGCGATGCCCGAAGTACGGGGATAGATTTCCCAGTGCCAGCGGAAACCGGGAACATGCCTGTTTGTGAACGGGGCAGTATGCAGCACAAAATTGTAATCGGGGTCGGCTGCCACTTTTTCCAGTCGCAGCAGGGAACGCCACATTACTTCGGCCATCGCCTTAAGCGTTGTATCTTTCGTTAAATGGAAATGAGATTCCTTGAAACGCGGATAAATGTGCATTTCAAAACTGAAGCGACTTGCTTCGGGGCAAAGTATCAGGAAGTCATCAGTCTGCTCAACGATCCGCTCTCTGAAAGTTTGCTCTGCCAATAGATACTCGCTGAAATAATCGCGATTCGTTTTCTTGAAATGCTCTGCGGTGAATGCAAGTTCCTGCTGAATCAAAGGTGGCACAAATGCAGTGGCCATCAATTGAGAATGACTGTGCAATAACGATGCTCCTGCAGCCGGGCCATGATTTTTGAAAATTGTCGCATGCACAAACTGCCTGGATTCTGCCAACTGTCGTAAGCGATCCCGATAACTCTGAAAGACAAGTTCAATCTGGGAAATTCCCAACTTCGTAATATGTGTTTCTGATTGAGGGCATTCGACAATCACTTCATGCACGCCGCAGGCATCATTTTCCGGAACAACATCTGAAACCGAAACCAAAGCAGGATATTTATTAGGAATAATACGGACTTGCCATCCCGGAGTATCCGGCTCGGTTCCCGGATCGCGAACAGCGAAACTCTCTGCTGTTGTCTGATCTTCCCGCCCCTGAGCGAAGGGGTCGTTCTCTCCGCATTGTGCAGCATTACGCTTGCTGAAATCAAAAGGACGATGCGCACGTGGAGGCGCAAATATTACCGGCCAACGATGAATCGGATCGTAACGCACCTCATAGGAATTCTGCAAAGCCACAGGTTGAGAAATCATTTCTGGAGAAGGAGAATTCGGCATCAGAGTTTTATGCAAGGCAAATTGTTTCAAGGTGGTACAACGATCGTATATATCAGGCAGTTTTTTTACTCAGCTTCAAAAATTCGACTCGTCGATCCCCCTTCACTGACAATTTCAATTCTGACCTGTTTTGTGCAGCGTGGGCACCACCCTACATACGCTTCGCGAGCAGGATTCATCCTGGCGTATATGTAGACATTACAACACTTCATATGCACACCCAATGTGGCAGGTGCCTGCTTGTTACCAGTCTTCGATGTTTTTGATCTGGTTTTCACAATTCCTCCTGTTTCATCGAGAATTGACAGAGACGGTTCCTGAAGACAAACGAAATATGATGTACTGTCCAATTCAGGACGACTGATTCATCTAATCGACAACAATTGCACCAAACTAACTGAAAATTCGCCTAACCCTCTGCACAGCTGGCCTGTTTTGAACGCTGTAACCGGAATGAACTATCAATAAAATGCGAAAGCTGCAAAGGAATTTCCACTTAACAGTACAATAAACCAACCATCAGTTATGTAGAATACTCTCTATTATCGGCTGCAGGGAAGAGAGAATTTATCTCTGATTCAAGGACTCACCAGGCCGGGATCGTCGTTATGACCGTTGTGATTCCTGTTTTTGGATGTTAACTTCCTGCCTGCGGGAAACTATCATCCCTCAAACGAAACAGATAGAAATGTCTATTTTCTGCGATCTCTCTACAAAGGAAACGCTTTCGGGCGAATGATTGATTATCTCACATTTTTGGCAACGGTTGTCTTTGTCTTCTACGCATTTATCTGCGGAGCCTGCTTTGGCAGTTTTCTGAACGTGGTTGTCTGGCGATTACCTCGTAAAATGCCAATCCTGCTGGCTCGCAGCCACTGCCCGAGATGTAAAAACGACATTCTTGCCTCCGATAACATCCCCATTTGGGGCTGGTTGAGATTGAAAGGGCGATGCAGAAATTGTCAGGAAAGAATTTCGATTAAATATCCACTTGTCGAATTCGCTGTTGCCATTCTATTCGCCATACTGTTTTTGTTAATTGTCGTCATGCACGGTGTCACGTTGCCCCAAGGGTGGCTGGGGAAACATTATGGTGGCTGGCTTTCGGAATTTCCGCGTTGCCCTCTGTTTGCATTCAGTTTGCATCAGATGGTTTTAGGCTACATCCTGTTGGCGATTGCATTGATAGACGAAGATCGCATGAAATCCCCCTGGCGTATTCTGATCTTCGGCTGCCTGTTACATGTTGCATTCGCCTATTGGAAACCTGTGGTGGGACAAATCGATTCGCCACTTGCACAAATTAACGGCTTGAACATCCCGAGCCTCACTTTTTTCGATGCGATGAAATATAGTTTGCTGGGAGGGGTCACCGGAGCGATTTTTGGGGGGCTGAGCAGGCTTTGTAAAGTGCCTCACCAATCGGGTAATGCGTTACAGCAACAGATCCTGCTGGGTATTTTTCTGGGCCCTATTGTTGCTACCTGGGCTTCGGTTATTGCAGCCAGTTCGCTGGCTGCTCAAATTGTGAGCAATCGATTCTTAAAAAACAGAAGCACACAGGTTACAGGACTTCCTCTACAGATATTCTGTGCCTGGCTACTGATTCTGCTTACCTGGAGATGGTGGCCAATGATTGATACTTCAGCGTTTCTAACCTGATGCTATAAACAAGACGTGTAACACCGCTGCAAGAGCATTTAACGCCCCCATGCAGCGTAAACGCGACCAACGGAGTGAATCGGCAAATGCAAACCAGCGAGGGAAAGCCGCGGTACGCAAAAATTACTGTCTGAGAACAGTAGCCTCTGCTGTCTGATGCAATTCTTTGCGAAATTCGTGCAACTTTTTTTCGAAGCGTTTCTGATCATAAGCATCGATTCGATCCAGACAGAGCGCCCGCTCTAAAACGTCAATCGCCTGAGGTTGATCGCCGGTTCTCCACAATGCCAAAGCGTACTGGTATTGCACAACAGGTAACTGTGGTGTTTGGAACACTGCATGCTCCCAGAGTGTGCGGTCATTTTTCCAGACAGTCAGATATCTGCTGGTTTGGAATGCTGCCAGGATAATAGCAAAACTTAAACCTGTCAGAAGGATTCGATGAGCAATAAGGCCGTTATATTTATTGAAGAAATCTGTCTCCCCCTGCTCTTTCAAAGAGCCTGTTCCGTTTCGCATCATCACAAGACCTGCTTCTATTCCAATTTGCAATACGGCAATCAACGCGGCAAAAAATGGAATGCAGGCAAGATATAAATAACGATCATTCATAATAGTTGTAATTGGGAACAGGTTCAACACGGGCACCAGTGGAGCAAAGAAACAGGCAACAGCAAATAAAAGCAAAGGAGCCTGCCGACGTATCTTCCACAGAACAAATCCGACAACAGACCAGCCAAATATAGAGACTGCAATCATTAACGTAATCCCGTAAATGGGAGGATCATATAAGACGCTTAACTGCGCAGGCCAGAGAAGCTGAGCGATATATTTCCACAACAGAGTTGCATCCACCGCAAGCATTTCCAGTTTACTCAATGCAAAATGATGGCGAATTCCGCCGCCAATAATTTTCTGCGAACCAGCCGTGGTCAGAATAAACCAGATTGCCATCAGGAAACCGATAAACTGCCGCGAGAACGCCTCGGCTACGGTTTTCCTGCGAATCAGAATATCATAAACAAACACAATTCCCGGAACGATAATACCAACCGCTTTGCTTAATAATGCCAGCACATACCACAACGTCCCCCAAAGTTCGTCACCAGAGGTCCGTTCTTTTCGTAGCCAGTAGAGTAACGAAAGCAAAATAAAACTGGCAGAAAGCAAGCCCTTACGGGCGGAAATCCAGACCACCGATTCCACCTGCACCGGATGAACTGCAAACAGACACGCCGTGAACAACGCTATGGTATACCTGCCGGTGATTTGCTTCAAAAGCATGTAAACCAGAATCGCATTCAATGAATGCAAAAGCACATTCGTCAGATGATAACCACCAGGCCAATAGCCCCAGATCGTTCGATCAATCAGATAAGAGAAAATAGTAACCGGCGCATAGTTTCGTGTAACCGTTTCTGTGGCGATACCGTACAGATTGGAAAATGACCAACTTGAGATCAATTCATTATTCAACACATACCAGGGGTCATCCCAGTTTACATAGTCGAAAGTAAGTGAAGAACCGAATAGCGCAAGCACGAGCGTAAACAGCAAAAGAACCGCTCTTCGTTCTGCCCACCAATATTTTTTTGAACAGAGTGAGGGCACAGATATTTCAGTATGTTGATGCTCGGACATACGAGTTCCCAGAAGAAATCAACTCCTGAAATATCAGGAGATTGTGATAAAGCCGGATCACGGGTCTCGTTACAGACCCCTGAAAAAACTTAGCATTCTTTTCTGCTACACCAATCGGAAAGGGTGGCAGGAATTTATCATGGGGAAAGAAAAACGCCTGAGCAATCGACAGTACCGGAATAACTGAAACAGATGGCAATGCTCAAAAAATAATTGACGTGATACCAGATTGCCCAGGCATATGAAAAAAAGGTTCTTCGCAGAACTTAATGGCTAAAGAAAAAGAGCCACGGATGAACCCAGCGCAGGAAGCAGGAAGTTCCACTTTCCCAAAGCGTGCCGTGGTTATTATTTTATTCGCAACACTATTATAAAATGGACTGAGACTTATTCATATCTTCTTGCCTGCTGTAGAAAATCCTGAATCTTTTTTTGTGATTTTCTACCATCCTGTTCGACACCGCTGGCGACATCGACTCCCCAAGGGTGTACTTCATGAATTGCCTGTGCGATATTTTCCGGAACGAGCCCACCGGCAAGAATCAATCGAGGCCAATCTGCATAATTATATTGGGTTGATAACATTTCCCAATCGACTTTCTGCCCGCTGCCTCCCCACTCACCCGGCACGCGGGCATCTACCAGACAGGCACTTAATTCCAAACCGGTGCGATTAAATTGCTGCAACTGCAATTTCAATTCCGCTAAACCTTCCTGCCCCATGCGATGAACCCAGATCAGAGGCAGATCGCGAAGTGACAGAGCGTCTTCGATAGAATAATTGCCGTGCAGTTGAATGAAATCGAGAGGTACTATTTCAAAAATATTTCGAATTTGCTGCGGTGTGGAATCGACAAACACACCAACTTTACTGACGGAATTACTAAAGCAGGTTGCTATTTTTTTTGCCAATTCCGGCGCAACATAACGAGAGGACTCGCGATAAAAGTTCAGCCCGATTGCATCGAGGTTTTCGCAGGCAACCGCGCGGGCATCTTCCAGATTGGTGAACCCGCAAATTTTAACCCACATTCTGTGCATCTCGATCATTTTGAAATACCAGCCCCTTGTTGAGACAGCTCATGCAATCTCAACCTACCTGCTACGGCTTGCTAAACGTCAGCTTGAAATGTACTTTACAGGGAATTACATCATCGTCAATCGAGAGAGAATTTGTTGAATGAACATTGTTATTTTAGGAGCGGGGACGGTTGGAACCTCAATCGCGGAATTATTGTGCGAAAATCAGCACAACGTCCGCCTGGTTGATTCTTCCAAACAGGCTCTGGAACGCTCTGGAGAAGGGT
>WFOZ01000409.1 GCA_015487825.1 Planctomycetaceae bacterium | reverse complement strand
TGAACAAAAAAAGATGTTCAGATAGGACAGTTTTGACTGTACGTCTGGATATGTCCGTTATGTTTCATTCATCTATAATAAAAGCCTATACATTCGAAATTATTTTAAGGACAATGATTTCCTGAAAGGCAAATATGCACGGAGTGAATCCGGTTTGGTCACGAAATAGGTTCGGATCAATCCCCCCTGCCGGGATCTCAGTTTTGTGCTATTATCAAATCATTTCGCAATTCCACTGCCTGACCAGAACGAACCAATTTCTTCCTGCAATTAAACGCCTCTCAGTCAACAGCGACGAGCACAGCCAGACCAGTTTACGACGATGACTGAATCGCTTCCAACAACCAAATACTCCGGATTACTAACGGTAAAAGTTTGCGAACGGCTTGCAAATTTTAGAAAAATATCAGTTTGGTTACGGCTATCAGAATGAACCAGCCGTGCTGGGTAATCTCAGGCCAGGAGATTGCCTGAGATTTACGCACTACGCAATGGAATTGACCAATGACGATACAATCCGCCAGACAGGAGCCCTCCTTCAACAGCTAAGCAAATCCAGAGCCTCTTCCCCCTTCTCTCTCCCCTGAAAAGCAAAAGTCTGTTGACACAGAGATACCTACCCAATCATCATACATATATAGATAAGCTGGATTCCCAACCTGAAATTTTCTTTGCAGTCTCTTTCAAAAATTTCTTTATCTATAATTTGCTGGAATACCAATAGATTATTATTTCAATCTCGGCGGGCAATAAACATGGCTGATTCGATTGCGAACATGACACTTCGTGACAAACTGAATGAAGCGGAACGTTTAATGCGTGAGCTGATGGACCATTTAGATAACGGGTTCATTCCGAAAGCTCGCAGTCTGGGCAGATCACTGCAGGAACATGGAAATGATGTTTCCCTCATTTCTGACACAACGGTACGCCAGCAGACAGCAGAACTGATTGACAGCAATCGGTATTCTGAGAAACTCTACAATAAAGTTGGTGAGCTCCTTGCTGCAATCGATGAAGATGTTGCATCAATCACCGAGAACAAAATATAAGCTTTACTACTTCTCCAGGAGCCCTCTCAAAGGGCAGGGCAGAGATGAATCGCAAATTATCGTTCTTGTATGCAGTCAGCCGCGTGGCAATAGGTGCGGCTACCTTCAGCGAGCCTGGCGATTCGCTGTCGTTATCCGATCAGGCTGTCTTGCGAATTTTCCCCAAGAACTGATCGACAGCCAAGCTCATTTTTTCCGACTGCCTGGATAGCTCCCCAGCTGCCGAGTGCAGGTCTTCAATTGCAAGGCTCGTCTTGTCGGCCATTTCATTAACGTGATAAACGTTTCCGGTAACGCCTTCCATTCGCTGGGAGAGTTCATCTACATTATCTGCAATATCCTGCATGGAATCGCCCTGCTTTGATACAGCATCCGAAATCGAATCACTGATGTTATTAAGATTATTAATCGTCTCTCCGAAAAGAGAAATCGCATTCTCAGCATCGCTACTTGATGATTTGATATTGGTGATTTCCTGACTGACTCGATCTGTTGCAGCGTGAGTCTGCTGGGCAAGCTCCTTTACTTCAGATGCAACAATGGCAAACCCTCTACCAGCTTCACCTGCTCGGGCAGCCTCTATCGCAGCATTCAAAGCAAGCAAGTTGGTCTGCCTGGCAATATCGGATATCATTCGAACAACAGAATCAATACTGTAAGAAGACTCCTCCAGCTTCTTGATAACCTCCCCTGCATGATCCGCTTCTCCAACGGCCTTGGCCACAATTTGAGCGGACTCAGTTACTCTCCCTTCAATTTCACGAATAGCACCGGAGAGGTGGTTTGTCGAATTCATGACATTGCTGACATTCCCTGAAACTAACCCTGTTGCATCAGTCGCCTGAGTGGATTGCTCAGCAGTTTGCTTACTTGTTTCTGTAAGATTCTGAGCTGTCGAACACATTTGCGTAGCCGCAGAAGCGACAATGGTAGATATTTCTTTAATCGTTGATTCAAAATCATCAGCCATCTGCAATCGCTCCTGCTCTGCGTTGATCAATGCGTCAGATTTCAACTTCATTTCATCTGATGCCTGGTTGATTATGTCAGAAGCCTGTCGAAACGTTCCGGTCATACCTCGCAGTATCACCCGACGATGAAAATCTCCTTTTGCAGCTGCCATTAAAGA
>WFOZ01000408.1 GCA_015487825.1 Planctomycetaceae bacterium | reverse complement strand
CCTGTAACCCGGTTGGCTCTGTGGCAACGCCCTTTGTCGGGGTTGGAGGTGTCAGTTCCTGCCGGGACTCAACAGGCTGACTGACTGGGGGAGTTTCAATAACGGGAGGCTTAATCGCCTGTTCGATTTTCGCAGTCAGCTCGTCGTTATTGTCAGCGAATTGTAATACTTCATCAGGCAGGGGTAATTGCGGGTTGTGCATCAGAGAGGCAATTGCAGAAAGATCTGCGTACAGTTCCCGTTTAACCTCCTGGTCACAACTGGCAGCATCAACCCGGTCACGCAATTTATCAAGGTGTGAGGTTGCCCGTTTTAGTGAAGCGGTCGCTTCCATAACTGGTCGTAACTGAGCGAACGGAATTTGAAGAATGTCTTCAGAAATAACCAGATGACAGCGTCGTGAATACTCTTCCAGCTTCAGCCGGAAAAGTTTCTCCTGTTCAAGATGATGGTGGATTTTTTCGCTCAGGTCCTCCGGCGGAAACTGTCCCTGTGCATGCATCATCGTCGCAACATCAGCCAGCTGGTTTGCCAGCGAATGTGCTGAGAGTTGCACATGCTCAAATTCCGATAATAGTTCAGAGGTCATTCTTTTCTTACTCCAGGAGATTTCCTGTACTGCCAGCTGCCGTTTTATTCGTGGCACTCGCCAATTTCAAAAGAATCCATTTATTCCCAGGCGATAATAATCAGTAGTGCCGAGTTTTTACTTAATCATCCGAATCGATCACTGCATGGATACTTTCACCTTCGACAATATCGTGTTCCAGTTCGTCAGCAAGAGCATCGGCACTCCCTTTGCTTTTCCCTTTTGCAGAAGGGGCATTCTCAGGGACTTCTGTTTTTTCATCCAGTGCTTCTATCAACCGGTCAAATACAGCCAGTTGCACCTGCTCGGACTGGAATGAATTCACAATCGCAGCCATGCCGGGTAAATACGATAGTAAGGTTTTGTAACGTGAACTGTTCATAAACATCTCCCCCGTCTGATTGACGCCTCAATACTTTATTAATCTCGAAAACATCTGTTATTTTTCTGAAACGATCAACGAGCCCGGCCTCGTAAAACTGCCAGGGCCACATTTCTCCCAAATGAATCAATGATTATTCTCTGGGCATCCATCCAGCGATCATCCGATAATTCTTCCGGTCGATTAATCATTTCGTACAATGCCCGAAAAGGAGACTCCTGTTTCAGTACATTATCCATTGCTTCCCGTCTTTCTTCGACAGATCCATTTGTGAGAGTATGCAAAATGGTTCCCACACGATCCTGCAATTGTCCCAGTGCTTCCTGGTCGCTTTGCTCGAAAGACTTTATCAATTGCAATCGCTTGAGTTGATCAATCGCCTCCTGACGAGTATTGATTACTTTACAAGATTCAATAATGTCACTTACACGAGTAACGTATCGTTCCGAATCGGCAAGCAGTGGGTGTTCTTCAAGTTGTCTGGAGATCCCCTGCACCGTGGTCTGCACGGCTCCAATTTCATCAGCCAGGTGCTGTAACTCAACGGGCTCCCCCTGATGCAGAGACTCTGCCATACGTGTCATCAAAGAGGCCAGATCACGAACTCGCTGTTGAAGATTTTCCGCCGTTTGAGGAGACAAATCTTGCGGCGTATACATATTCCATTCCTCACTGATTTCGTAGTTCTAACGGTTTCTTTATTGTGGCCAACTAATATGCTGGCAAATGATATGAATTCTCTTTTTGACGTTGCCAAATCGTCTCAGCACTTTTCGTCAAATTCGAAAAGAGCCTGCTTTCAATGTATGCAGAAAAATGGGGAAACTCAATCAGATCCTGCAAGAGTTTGAAAATATCAGCAACTCTCGTGCATTTGGAAAATAAAAATGAAACAATCAACAGGGGAAAAATCAACCCGTTTCAACTCTGCCGGTTCTTCCGATTTTTACAAATAAATTTCCCCCTCATTACCAGAGTGATAATAAAATCTGGAGCAACTGGAACAGCATGCTGCCAAATCCTGAATCCTGCAAATGATCGTGTTGCTGTCGCATATAATCAACAAACGGCTATAAATGTGGTCTCTAAGCAACGTCACCATTTTCAGAAGAGCATTAAGAGTAGGTAGAAACCTGCCTCATACTCCTGCTCTTCTGGTATTTAATGGAACCTCTTTGGCCCATTGCTGAGAATTTCGTTCTCTCTGATTGATATTCATCTCTAATCACGTGATAATAGATGCAGAGGCTGGAGGACGTCAGGGAACAGAAACAACGTGGAAGTAGAAAACTGAGGAAGTAGAAAGAGGAGTCGGACTATGTCATGGTTGCCGAAGAAGAGTATTGTTGTACCGGTTGATTTTTCAGGGGAATCGAAGCAGGCGATTGAAGCGGCTTTGGAAATGGTCGATGAACCGGAGCACGTCCACGCTGTGCATGTCATGTTTCCGTTGGATATTGTCGCACCGGGAGTTGTCTGGGGAGGGATCGAAGAAGTTGAACGGGAAAAGGCAACCCGCGAACATGCAGAAGAATTCCTGAAAGAACACGATATGACTGGCGTCACAATTTTGACACGAGTCGGGGACCCGGGGACAGAAATTGCAGATTATGCGGAGTCCATCAATGCCGAACTGGTAATTATTCCCTCGCACGGATACCACGGCTTTAAGCGAGCCTTACTTGGTTCGGTGACTGAAAGAGTCATTCGGCATGTTGCCTGTCCTGTACTGGTATTAAGAAGGTCGGATGCAGAGTAAGAGTGTAGAACTGCCAGGTTCCTGGACTGGATTCTGGTAGAAATAGAACGCCTTGGTTGTGGTCCGCACTGCGGGCTGGATGGATAGTTTGATGACTGATCGAAATTCAAAATCGAAAACACCTCTCAACCGCAGAGAGTTCCTCGGGAACAGTGCCAGGAACGCTGCTCAGGCGGCGGCGGGGGTTGTTGCACTTTCTCAGGTGAACCAGTTACAGGCCAAACGACATGCATCGCTCAATCATCCTGTTCGCCTTGGTTTCGTCGGTTTACGTAACCAGGGGACGACTCTGCTAAAAAGTTTTCAGCAGGTGGAAGGATGCCGGATTACCGCGTTGTGCGATATCGATAAAACCGTACAAATCAATGCGATGAAATCTGTCGAAGCAGCTAAACATCAACCTTTTTTATGTGACGATTTCCGTAGACTTCTCGATTCATCACAGGTCGATGCCGTTATCATTGCGACACCGGATCATCACCACGCCTGGATGACTGCGATGGCTTGTGATGCCGGAAAAGATGTTTATCTGGAAGCTCCCACAACGCATACGCTGGAACAAGGCGTGCAGCTTCAGGAAATGATTTCCAAATCTCAGGCAATCGTTCAGGTCGGCTTGCAACAACGCAGCGGGCTGCATTTTCAATCAGCGGTTGATTTTCTGCATACCGGGCAATTAGGAGAAGTTTATCAGGCGCGTGCCTGGTCTGCCGTTAAACGACAACGATTGCGACCACAAAAAAACATACCTGTAAAAACTCCAATGCAGGAATCTCTTTCTTCGGAAAATGTGCAATTGGCGTGGTTAGGACAGGAAAAGAAAAGTTCACTGCATCCACTCGATTGGCATTACAACTGGCGATGGATGTGGAATTATGGATCAGGGGAATTGGGAAACTGGGGCGTTCATTTGTTGGATACCGCCCGCTGGGGCTTGGGAGTTTCCCTACCGCAACGTGTTGTCGCAACGGGAAGCTGCCGGCATTTCGATGACGGACGGGAAACCCCGGACACGATGAATGTTCTCTACGATTTCGACGGCAAATCGATCACCTGGGAACATCGTCAATGGTCATCACGCGGAATCGAAGGGCGATCTCATGGCGTTGCTTTTTACGGAGATCGAGGCGTTTTAATCCTTGATCGCAGTGGCTGGAAAGTTTATGACCACACACCTGCAATTTCAGTCCAGGCAAGTGAATTACGAATCAGCCATGCCCGCGCGTTTATCCAGGCGGTAAGAGATCGTCTCGAACCCACTGCCAGCTTTAAGGTCGGCTGCCTCAGTACCCAACTGTGTCACTTGGGAAACCAGGCTTATCGAAACGGACGAGAGTTGCTACTTGAAACGACCGGCAAAATCATCACTCCAGATTTGCATCTCTGAACCATTGCAGCAGCTACCGCAATTATGCCTGGCCAGTCCGGTTCATTGTATCTTTTTATGCATTTTCCGGTTGAAGATTTCTGGATCAAACGGATCGTAGGCTTGTTCTTTGCGTGCTGCATCAATAGCTGATGGTTTGGAAAGTTTTTTTTGTGGTGAGGAAAAACCGGCCTGTTGAATCTGGTGACCGGGTTGTTGATTGACATTTTCATGTCCGACCAGTTGAGTAAATGTTGTCTGACTCTCCTTCCTTTTCTCCTGTAAATACAGACCGGTCCGCATTGTCCAGTTTTGTAGAATTCGTTTATGTTTTTCGGCAAGAGATCCACTGAAAACATTTCTGCTGCGAATGCCGTGCTGACCGTTCAGTTTTGCAGTGAGCGGGCTTTTATCGGGGCGGTTGGAATCAATTTGTTTGAGTACAGCCTGCAGGTTTTTGGCAGAAATATGCCTGGTGTTACCACGCAGGTTCCATTTTGGTTGCAGGCGAAATTCGTGAGCAACCGATTTACCATGGCAGGCCGCGTTGCTGCACCGGTTAATCAGTAGTGGTTCGATTGTCGATGCAAATTCCTGAGCCAGTTCCGGGCTGAGCCCACCCAGCGGTTCGCCTTTATTGAATTCGCGGTCAATGATCATTTTCTCTCGCAGCTTTTTTTCATCCTGGTTGACAAATTCAGAATCTTTCAATTCCCGTTTATCAAAATGTTTTAGCAACCGCTTCGCCTGCTGATTGTTTGGTTGTAAATTCAATGCGGAATGTATTTCCCGCTCTGCTTCTGCAAAGAGATTCTGCTTGAATGCCCACTGAGCAAGCCTGACGTGTTGACCTGCGGTCGGGCGAGTCATTGCATCTCGCTGTTTACGGTACGCTTCCTGTAACGAGCGAGCTTCGCAAATCACTGTTGAAAAAGGGTAACTGACAGATGCTCCGCTGGGCAGGACGACAGCGTAACCATTTTTCAAAACAGAAATTTTTCCACGGATAACCTTGCCGCTCGTCGTGACGAGCAAACCGTCGCCGTAAATTATCTCCTCTGCCGGGGAGGTGAGTGTGACACCGATCACTGTCATTGCAATCAGGAGAAATAAGGCTACTGTTTTTTTTGTGTGGCGAAATAAATATGTCATGGCTGTTTAATATTGTATTTCTGTTTTGGGTATTGATGTGCTTTGGCCCGAAAATTCACGAGCCAATCCGCTAAGAAACAGTCCCGAAATAAGTTCCCGGTTTGTCGTAGTCGTAGGG
>WFOZ01000407.1 GCA_015487825.1 Planctomycetaceae bacterium | reverse complement strand
AAGTAGGAAGCAGCGGACACGATGTCGGTCCGAATCTGGCTACCATTCAAAACGCTACGCCGGAAACATTGTTGATTCAAATGATTGACCCGAATCGTGAAGTGCTGGCAAATTATACACAGTATATCGTCGTACTCGAATCGGGACGTGTTGTGACAGGTATTATTGTCAGCGAATCACCCACAAGTATCACACTGAAAAGAGCAGAGAACGTCAAGGAAACCATCTTGCGACAAAACATTGATGAAATTACAGGGACCGGAAAATCATTGATGCCCGAAGGACTGGAACAGAAAATCAACAAACAGCAGATGCAGGATTTAATCACTTATTTACAGCAGTTAAAAAAGTAACTTCCCGAGGGCTAATCAGAATTTGCCAGCGACTTTTTCATTGCCGCTGCGGGTTCCCAAAGCGCGGTAAATTTCGGGATCAATCTCATTGGCAATAAAACGAACACTGCCATCGCCAAACGTAAACTGGCTTCCTTTTTTGTGATGACTTCGGGAATAGGTGACGGTTGGTAGCGTTTCGTCATCGGTGTGTTCAATCCAGGCGAAGTTGCTACTGAACTCGCCGTATCGGCTATCGGGAATTTTTGTGTTTGGCGGCTTTAATGTGCTGAAACAGCTTTCCATATCCCAACCGAAAAAATAGGCGCCCGTTAAATCTTTCTCTGCATCAAAGTTGGCAACAGGAGTCTGGATTACTTCACCAATAAGAATTGTTTGACTCAATCCATCGGTGACATTATCGATAGATAGTGAAGAGCGGACATAAAACATGCCATCCAGATCGGTTCCTTCACCTTTGCTTCCAAATAGATTACTTCCTGCACAGCCGGCATAGTTCCCTTGGAATCCTGCATGACCAACTTTCCCGCCATGCGGATCGGAAGGACAAGCCAGTACTGAGACAACGGTATCTTTGACAGGAAAATCGATCGATTTCTTTTTATCGTACAGGCCCGCAAACTGCTCATGGAGCCTGTCTTGTTCCAAAAACGGGTAAAGATAAAGTGCCCAGGTTGTGTTGGAAGGAAAGCTGTTACTGGTACGAATATCGTTGATCTGCCCGAACGGCAAAACTTCGTGAATATCGTGATAGTTATGGAGAGCCAGCCCGAGTTGTTTCAGATTATTTTTGCATCCTACTCGTCTGGCCTCGCCACGAGATCGTTGAGCCGCAGGCATAAATAAGGCCGCTATAATCAGGACCATTAAGATCAGGACGATTACTTCAATCGCTGAAAGTCCAGCACGAGATCGATTTTGAAAGATCGGCTTTTTCATGACAACTCCTTACTGAACTTGTTTTCCGGTTCCAGGCTGGAGCTTGGGAACGAGGGCAATTGTTATTCTATTGTAACTATTCAGTGATGGGTGGCTGGGGGCAATCAGGTATCCAGCCACCCTCCGTTGAGTAGTTACATTCTATATTGTTAAAAGATCCCGGCAAGCTAGGCTCGCCGGGATTTTTTATTTCGAATTGATGATGGTTAAATCAGACAACTTCCCAGCCTTTTCGGTACTCTTTGCGGATGTACTGATCGGCTTTACTGGTATTTGTTGCTTTCAGGTTGGCTGCGTCCCATTCGATTTTTTCGCCAATTCGGTAGGCAACATTTCCAAGCAGGACTGTTTCGGTCAGCGCTCCGGAGTAATCGAAGTTGCATGTGGTGGGTGAGCCATCTTTGCAGGCTTTGATCCACTCCGCATGATGCCCGATTGAATTCGGAATCGTTGGTTCCGGCGGCATGTAGCTGGCAAACTTATCTTTCGGGAACAGTTTGTAGCTGCCGTAGTTGGCAAACATTTTGCCTTCGGTTCCAATGAACATCACCCCGCTGCCCGGCACCCGTTCCCCGGCCACTTTTTTCGGCGTTTTATTGCCATCGTACCAAGTCAGTTTGCAAGGAGCCAAGTCGCCTCGTTTGGGGAATTCATAATGCACCACCAGGCCGAGCGGACAGGTTTCCGGATGAACTTCAGGGCCTTCCGCCACGCAACTGGTAGGGTGACGAAGTTTCAATGCCCAGAAGGGGAGGTCCATATAATGACAGCCCATATCGCCGAGCGTTCCCTGACCGAAATCCCACCAGCGTCGCCATTGACCGGGATGATAACGTCCTGGGAAGAATGGTCGCTTCGGAGCAGGACCGAGCCAGAGATCCCAGCTTAATGTAGCAGGCGGTTCCTGCCCACCTTCAGGGCGATCTCCGCCGCCCCAGCCTTTACCAACCCAGACATGCACATCGGTCACATCACCGATCGCACCGGATTGAATAATTTCAACCACACGTCGGTAATTATTTCCCGCATGAATCTGCGTTCCCATTTGTGTCGCAACGCCATGCTTTTTGGCTGCTTCTGCAACGATGCGGGCTTCCTGTACGGTGTGCGTCAACGGTTTTTCACAGTAAACATGCAACCCCTGACGAATGGCACGAATGGTCGCTGGGGCGTGATGATGATCGGTGGTGCCGATCACGACGGCATCGATTTTTCCTTTTTCGCTCTCCAGCATTTCCCGGTAATCGGCGTAAGTGCGAGCGTCGGGGATTTCTTTCAGTTTTCGATCAAGATAGTTTTTATCGACATCGACCAGGGCAACAATGTTTTCGCCAATGACCCCTGCAATATCAGCAGCGGCCCGGTTGGCGGTCCCGATGCAGGCGATGTTCAATTTCTGGTTGGCAGATTTAGAATCTGCAATCGCTCCACCGGTCCAAAGACCAGCCGAGATCGCAGCGGTACCGGCTGCGGATGTTTTTAGAAAATCACGTCGATTAAAATTCGTCTGGTTTTTCATTTTGTATATCCTGTCGAAAGGAGATTTCTTGGAGGGACTGACTCACGAAACAACATGTCTCGAATTCGTATCCAATCGTGCTTACGCTTCAATGTGTTATTAGACATATAATGCAACGCAGAGTCAAATTCCAAGGCGAATATGACAAAACAAAGGTGTTAATCTGGAGGCTTCACAATGAATTTACTGCCTGAAATTACCGAATATGCTGGTTACGACCTTTGCGGTCCAACCACTTATAGGCAGCCTGTGCGTTAAGCGAAAAGAACTTTTTTGTTTGTTCCGGACCGAGCTGTGTGACGTAATCCAGAACAATTTGCTGCAGCGTGGCGTAGTCGGCAGCACGGTCTGAAACGGGCCAGTTGCTGCCGTAAATCAAACGGTCATCACCAAATGCGTCCCAAAGAACATCGAGATAGGGGCGATAGAAGTCGACATCGCAGGGAGGCTTCTTTTCCCCATTGGCGCGATGGGCCCCTTCAACCAGTGCGGAGACCTTGCAGAACATATTTTCATGTGAAGCCGCTTTTTTCATCGCAGCAATCCATTCTCTCTGCGGTCCTTTCTCATCCAGTGAGATATTGCCGATATGATTGATGACAATGCGAAGTTCGGGCAATTCGGTTGATAACCTGGCCGCTGTTTCCAGCATGGTGGGAGGCCCGTTGATATCCAGTTCCAGATCGTGTTCTGCCAGTAACTGAAACGGCTTGAGATTTTTTTTCGCTAGTAATTGATCGGTCACTTTATACGAAACGCGAATTCCCCGATAAAGTCGATTGGCAGCGAATCGCTTCAAATCAGCAGCAAAAGTTTCGCTTTGCGGTTGCAGGTTACCGACAATTCCGACAATGAAGGGATCCTCTTTAGCCAGATCGAGTAACCACTGGTTATCCTCGACCCAGCGACTCGCTTCAACAATGACGGTTCCCGATAACGGGGCTGGCTTGGGGAGTGCTCGCAGGTGTTTCGGCAAAACGGTGCGATAAAGAGGCGTATTCTTTCTGGGCCAGGGAACTCCCTGCGGGCGTGAGGGATCGTAAAAATGTGTATGACAATCGATGACATCCAGCACATTCCTGTTAATGCTCTTTGCAGAAATATTCTGGTTGCAGGTGATTGCTGTTGTAGCAGCAATCGTGGAAGCGGCTGCCTGTTTGAGAAATATTCTGCGCGTGGTCACGATACGGTTCCTGCTAATATCTGTTGTCAGGCTGGAAAGCCTACATGGGTGTTTACTTTTTGTATTCCGGGGCTTTTCCGAGTGGCCACAGTTCCCATTTTCGTACGAACATTTCAGCCAGTTCTGTTTGAACGAGCAGCTTTCCTTCACTCGGTCTGGCTTCGAATCCCTCGTTGACATCCACTCCGTTGACTTTAATTAAAACATGATCACCATCGCAGATGACATCCATGCGGGTCCACTTGCCGAATTCACTTTCGACATCCTGTCGGCCTCTGAAGTTGATTTTATCGACCCAGTCAACGTCACGATGCAGCCAGTTAATTCGACCGGAAGAGAGTGTTGTTCGGGGACTTCCTTTTTTCCAGATTTTTTCGCCATCGCGATCTTTAGTGAATTCAGAAGTGAGAGAAGTCGGGATTGTTTCCCCGGTCTTCTGGTCTTTTCCGGAAAGGACCAGAATATCTCCGACACCTCCTTCGATAATCTGAGCTTCAATCGAAGCGTGCCAGGTGTTGCCATAACCACCTTCCGGGCCGTGACAGTGGAAAAGAACGCCGGAGTCGCGCGTGCGATCAACACGATTTGCCCAGGTTTTTTCTCCCCACTTAAATTCGATGACCATGTGATAATCACGGTAATTTTTCTTTGTGATCAGCCCGCCGTATCCATCGCCTGAAATATGCAGATAACCTTGATCATTGACGGTAAAGACTTTTCGGGGGTCTTCGAAAGCAGTATCCCGCATCCAGACGTAAAGCCCGTCAAGGTTCTTTCCATTAAAAAGTTTAATGGCACAATCTTTCGGGGAGACTGCTTTTTCTTCTGCCTGTGTGGGAGAAACGATTATGCAGGCGATAATAAGCAGCAGACAGTATTTAAGCATTGTCATTCGAGAGAGCATTTCAGATTCCTTAAGTTCAGTTGGTGATATTCAATGGATAGGATATATTCACTTTATTAACCGGTATTGATCGTACCATGAACGATTCCGGGATTCCACACAGGAACAAAAACAATTCTCTCTGCCACTGTCTTTAGAAAAGCATTTTACAGGAAAAAATCAACTTCGCGCTCGCTTCTCTTTTATCTCTGTGGCTAATTTTGTTTTTATTGTCTTTGTGGTTCAATCCTTGTAACTATGTATGAACGTTTTTATGACAGGTTTATTACAGGAAAAACAGGGCGTCTTTTTATTTGACACTTAAACTTATCAATCATCCGTGAAAATCCGTGCTACTAACGTAAAAAGTTTGCGAACGGTTCGCAAATTATAGAAAATATCAGTTTGGTTACGGCTATCAGAATGAACCAGCCGTGCTGGGTTCATCCGTGGTTTTTTTCGGTGAACTGATCTCATCAAAGGCACGTTT
>WFOZ01000406.1 GCA_015487825.1 Planctomycetaceae bacterium | reverse complement strand
CATTGAACAGCTTGATGCAGAAGGTTCCCATTTCGATATCGTTTCGGGAAGCCGTTATCTGGCAGATTTTGCAGATGACAAAGCGGCACCAGAAGATCGTCGGCGTATCAACATTGAAATCACCAGGCAGCTGAACCAGCGACTGAAACTGAATCTGACAGATACGTTCTGCGGGTTCAAAGCGTATCGAGTTTCTGCCCTGAAGAAATTACGAATTACCGAACCGGGATACGCGATGCCTTTACAACTTTGGATACAGGCCGCCTGTGCAAAGTTGAACATTGTAGAGTTCCCGGTACCTCGCATTTATCTGGAAGAAGAACGCTCGTTCGGCGGTTCTCTCGATGATGCAAACAAACGTATGGTTCATTATCAGCAGGTTATCTCGAAGGCGTTTGAAGAAGTCTCTTCAAACTGTCCCGGTTTCTCTGCCCTTCAGGAAACAGGGGTTTAATATGGTCTGCGAGGGGCAGACGCTCGTCAATAAACAAGGCTCTCATTATTGCCCTCAGAAGCAAGCCTTACCGAATAATCATTCAGCGGCTGGTTCACATTCAACTCAGCCTCCGACGCGGCTGCGCGTCCCTCGTGGCGATGGCGATTTACTGATCGTGCCACCTGTCTCTGAAACCAGAGAGGCGGTTATCAAAAATCGTGAGGCATTTGAAAAAAACAACATACTTTCAATTCGCAGACGAACGGCACGATTGGAAGCACTCGAAATAGCCCGGCAATATACTGCCGCCATTTGTCCGGAATTGCCCCCCTGCACTCGATGTTCTATTGAAGAACTTACAGAAGAGAAATCGTTTTACGTAACCGGGCATCAACCGGAACTTTTTCATCCCGGGGTCTGGGTAAAAAATGTTCTCATCGATGAACTCGCCAAACAGAATAACGGAATTTCACTCAATGTCATTATTGACTCAGATGCAGTGAAATCACATAGTATTATCATTCCGGTGAAGAAGAATGAATGCTTCATCCAGCAAAGAATCGAAATCGACCACTGGCCCCCGGGTGTTCCCTGGGAAGAGTTACAGGTGATTGATAACGAACTGTTTGTATCATTCGCAGATCGAATTGAACAGCAGAGGATGCCGCAATCCAATTGCAGCGTTTCGAAACAGTTCTGGGAAAATGTCGTTTCTGAAACGCACAAAAGTGGTTGCGTTGTTAACGGATTGGTCGCAGGTCGTGTACGGCTGGAGCGTTCGCTCGGAATCAACAATTATGAAGTACCGATCAGTTTGCTGGCTAATTCGGGAAGTTATCGGGATTTTCTCGCCGAACTGATCCTCAATGCCGGGCAACTTCAACAGATTTACAATGCGATATTGCATGATTACCGGGAACGGCATCATATAAAATCTGCGATGCAGCCCGTCCCCAATCTGTTGCAGCAGGATGATTGGATCGAATTGCCGATTTGGGTCTGGAATGAAAAAACAAAACATCGCAGAAGCCTGTTTGCTCAATCGAAACCAGGGCAAATTCTGCTGAGTGATCGAGCCGGTTGGGAAATTTGTATTGATCAAACGGAACCAGAAACATCCGATTGCTTTCGTTTTATCTCCAGGCATCTACATCAATTACAAAAACAGGGAATTCGATTCAGAACAAAAGCGTTAATGACAACGGCTTATCTTCGACTGTTTATCGCTGACTGGTTTGTGCATGGTATCGGCGGGGCGAAGTACGATGAAATCACCGATTCAATCATCACAAATTTCTGGAACATTGCCGCCCCGCAATTTCAAATCGCAACCGGAACACTCTGGATGCCTTTGGAGAATCGCCCTTCTGCACCGATAAAGAGTGCCGCCCAGTTGAAACAACAACTTCGATATGCGAAAGAGAATCCGGAAATATTGCTTTCAGATTCACAACTGAAAGCAGCGACTCAATTGCTGGAATCCAGAAAAAAGCTGATCGATTTACAGAAGCAGGCACGAACCGAAGGGCTATCCCGGTCCCAGCGTCGTGCAAAGTTCAAGATAAATAAACAGCGTCACGATCAATTAAATCAGATTCGAGAATCTCTGCGTAAACTTGCCGACAAACAGTTGAAACAACTCGAACACCAGATTGAACAGACAATAAAAACCGAAAGCGATTTGCAGGTTGCCAACACTCGGGAATATCCGATCTGTTGCTATCCACTTGAGACATTACGAGACTTTGAAGAAAAGATCAGGGATTATAATTTTTGAAACAAACCCGTTTATTGAGGGATTATTAAATGCGAAAAATAACTCTGTTGATACTGGTTGCCTTTTCAGGAATCGGTATCGGTTTAATTGAAAATGTAACGACGGCTGAATCCAATCTCGCTGCGATAAAAATCTCGGAAGCGAAAATTCTGGTAGATATTGAATTTCTGGCTTCTGACAAACGAGCCGGACGAGATACCGGTTCAACCGAGATTTTGGAAGCGGCCAGGTTTATCCACAAGCAGTTTGAGGAAGCAGGGTTGAAATCTCCTGAAGGAATGCCGAACGGGTTACAGAAGTTTTCAATTGCAGGCAGATCGAAACAGGGAAAAGAAATGACCATGGTGGCAACTTTGCAGGATAAAAAAAAGAGTTGGCGCATCGATGACGAATTTCGTGTCTGTTCGTTCGGCGGAAAAGGAAAAGTTGCCGGCGAAGTTGTCTTTTGCGGCTACGGCATTGACGATGCAGAGAATCATTTTGATGAGTTTGCAAATATCGATTTGAAGGGAAAAATCGCATTAATCGTTCGCAGGGTCCCCCGCCAAAACGTCTTCGGCAGTTTATATATGAGCAAAACAGGGAAGATTGATACTCAGCGGGCGGCATTGCGTGCCAAATTGAAAAATGCACAGAAGCATGGTGCGGTTGCAGTCATTTTCGTGA
Source organism: Planctomycetaceae bacterium (assembly GCA_015487825.1). GTDB lineage: Bacteria > Planctomycetota > Planctomycetia > Planctomycetales > Planctomycetaceae > Rubinisphaera. The sequence continues at coordinate 1,338 of WFOZ01000406.1, read as the reverse complement.
ACGATATCGCTTCGACAAAAGAGAAAAAGGATAAGCTGATTCCATTTGGGTATGGCGGTAACGCAGCCGGAAAAGTAATCCCCGCTTTTCATATTACACAACAAAAGGCCGATCAATTACTTAAGACCGGTCTTGGAAAAACGCTGGCAGATATCGAATCTGAGATTGATGAAAAGATGCTGCCTCAAAGCCAGCTTCTTACCGGAGTTCATCTTGAAGGCAATGCAGATATCATTTCCAATTCTGTCGAAGGATTAAATGTGATCGGTATTCTTGAACCGCAAGATGTCAAAGAAGGAACCGAAAACATTGAAACGATTGTTGTCGGTGCTCATTATGATCATGTCGGTTGGGGTGGGCAAGGTTCACTCGCTCCGGGAACCAAAGCGATTCACAACGGAGCAGACGATAATGCTTCAGGCACCACGGCGCTTCTGGAACTGGTTCGGCGAATCACAGAACGTGACGAAAAGTTTTCAAGGCGAATTATTTTTATCGCTTTCTCAGCGGAAGAAAAAGGGCTGCTTGGTTCAAAGTATTATGTGAATCATCCGGTGGTCCCGCTACTCAATACAATAGCGATGATCAATCTCGACATGGTCGGTCGGCTTGCGGATGAAAAGCTGACCGTTTTCGGTCTGGGATCGTCCAGTGTCTGGAGCAAAATCCTCGATGAATCTGAACGGGAAACCGAATTGAACTTCTTCCGCGAGAAAAAGGCATTCGGCCCCAGCGATCACGCCTCGTTCTACGAAAAACAGATTCCGGTGCTTCACTTGTTTACCGGTCTGCATGAAGATTATCATCGCCCGACAGACGATATCGAAGATGTAAACATCCAGGGAATCCGAAGAATTGTTGATGTGCTTGAACATCTTGTGGTGGAAGTTGCCAGGGCAGAAACACGACCCGATTATATCGAAAATAAAAAATGGATCAGCGTCGGAAGACACGCCGGCGGACGGCCTCGAATCGGATTGATCCCCGATCTCAATGAGACATCTTCAGGGTTTGCTTTGCTTGCAATTGAACATAACAGCCCGGCTCATCATGCAGACTTAAGGGCGGGAGATGTCATTTTGAAAGTGAATCAGGCAGAAGTAACAACTCGAAAAGATTTCTGGAAAGTGGTCGATTCGCTCAAACCGAAAACAAAAATCAGCATCACGTTTCGCCGTGGAGAGGAAGTCGACGAAACAGAAGTGGAATTGGGGAATCCTCGTTAAAAAGAATATTTCTCTCAACAGATTTTCACTTTTTAACGTACCAGTAACTGAACAGCGTCAAATTGCCAGGAAAATGAAACGTACTTCATTTCCTAAATGCATGATGGCGATG
>WFOZ01000405.1 GCA_015487825.1 Planctomycetaceae bacterium | reverse complement strand
CTTTTTGGTGTCGTCGATGCAACAGTTGCTCGAAGCGATTTGTTATGGCATCGCCAGCAAACCGATCGAGATTCTTCGTGACACTTCATGATGCTCAGGGTTGACAATTTGAGTGGCAACTTGTGTAACACCTTGTAGGCTGGACAAACGAAAGAATGAAAACCGATCAATCGTCGCGCAAAACTTACGCGCACAAAACGGTTTCGGCCTCATTTTGTCCGAGAAGACTCCTCAAGCAGTCCTCAAAAAGAGCATCGCCAACCCTCGCAGCTAACCAACTCGGCGATTACTCCCCAAAACAACAAATACTCTCCCTCACACACACACCAGAGACAACCCCAGCGGGAGCGGCTGACGGTTAATAGAGCTTATGTGGGTTATTGTGAGGAAAAAAAGTCGTCATGAGGCTCCAGTAATAGAATCGCTTCGTACGTTTGGGTTATGGAAAGTGCCATTTATGCACTGAAATTAATCCTCTTTAAGCGTAATCGTACATATGTCGTCGCGAGTAGATGACTCAGTAGTGAACGTTCTGGGCTTTATCGATGGATCGTTAGAAGTTACGTGATCCCATGCAGCCCGGGCATCGCGACTTTCCATTTGGGTAATTTCATATCCCAACTGAATTCGGTCGGAACCAGACGTTGAGGATTATTTATTAAGGCTTCCCACGTAATTTCTTTACCCGAGTAGGCAGATTCTCTGGCCATGATCGCCATCAGTGTCGATTTGGCGAGGTAGTCGCCATTGTTAATGTATCCTCCTGATCTCAAAGCGGCGTACATCGCATCATGTTCAAGTTGGTGCCCCTGTTGACTCCTCACTTTGCGAAGTCTCTTGGAAGCACCTTCTTTCGGTTCAAGTGACTTCCATGGTATGTCTGCTTCGATGGTGAAATCGATCTTCCCTTTTCCGAGACAACGCCCTTTGGAACCATGAACGACCATTTCGAACAGCCGATCGCAGCCCTTTTGTTGACGAGTCGATGCATAAAGTTCCAGACCACTGGGAAATTTGTAACAAGCTGCAAAATGATCGAAAACATGGCCATGTTTTTCTTCGATACGCGTTTGACGTCCTCCTGTCGCCAGACAGCTTTCAGGGTATTCCCCCGCAATCCAGGCCATGCGATCAATCTCATGGATAAACAGTTCTACCATACCATCGCCAGATAACCATGTGAAATACTGCCAGTTAGTAATTTGATATTCCAGGTCTGTCATCTCTTCGGTTCGGGCAAAACTTTTTACTGGTCCCAGATAGCGAAACATGCGCATTGAATTGATTTCGCCGATATCTCCGCGGTGCAGGCGAGCGACCATTTCGATCTGAACTGCTTCATACCTTCCCTGCAATCCGGCCACCAGAAACAGGCCCTTTTCTTTTGCTTTTTTTGCAGAGTCAAGAATGCTCAGTGCGCCTGGCACATCAGTCGCGCCCGGCTTTTCTGCAAAAACGTGTTTTCCTGCGTCAATAGCGGCAGCAATATACTGAGGACGAAATCCAGGAGGCGTAGCAAGAATGACAACATCGACATCGCTGGCTAGCAATTTATTAAAAGCATCCAGGCCAACATACTGTCGATCCTTATTAACTTTAACACGATCCCCAACTTCACTTTTTTGCAATGCGCGGTAGCTTAGTTGTAAACGATTATCGAAAACATCAGCCATTGCGACCAATTCGAGATTATCATCAGCAAGTAAAGCCTGACGTGCGGCACCAGAGCCACGCCCCCCGCAACCGATAATTCCCAGCTTCAGTATATTATTATCGGCTGCGTAGCCAGTAACAGAAGAAGTGGAAAAGCCAACGAAAGCTGCAGAGCTGGCCAGCGTTGATGACTTTTTAATAAATTCACGACGATTTGGTTTGCGATTCTGTGACATAGATTCCTCGTGAGTGCTGTTTCGCTGTAGATACGGCAAAAAAATGTTTCAGGGACGGGATGATTCAGAAACCGGAATCTGAGACAGTAATACCAGGTACATTCAATGACAACTCAAACTCACTTTGTATCAATTTTACGAAAGCGACTATTGAAACTACCCAGCACGGCTGGTTCATTCTGATAGCCGTAACCAAACTGATATTTTTCTAAAAGTTTGCGAGCCGTTCGCAAACTTTTACCGTTAGTAATACAGATAAAATTCCGGTTTACTGCAGCGGACTGCCCCGAGTGAAATGTCGCCGACGTTGAATCATTCCCCCAAAGTCATACTCTTCTTCATAATGCAGAAGCGTATCCATCCCACACCATCGCTGAAGTCTGCTGATGAAGAACATGAGTGAGGAATAACCAAAGGCCGACTTATGACTTATGGTTCGAGTTAGTTGCTCTCCAATTGCTTAATCGCTTTTTCGGAAGTTCGCCTGTGGGCAGAGGAGGCCGACTTACTCGCCAGAACTCGATGGTATAACTTGCCTGCTTCCTCTTTTCGACCAGCCGTCGCCAGTGTGTTCGCTTTGGAGATCAGCATTTCATGCAACCAGAATCCTGATTGTTTTTCAAAGTCGATTACTTTGAATAGTCCGAGTGCTTCGGAGTATTTCCCCTGTTTTGTCAGAATGGCTACAGCACGTTCCAAGCTGCGAAATTCGTTCGCTGCGCCAATGCGAGCCTTGCCTGCAATGTTCTTCAAATAAACTGGCAAGGCAGCAGAATCATCGTTGAGATTGGATTCGCGATTCTGCGCCATTGTTGTGCGAATACTGAGCTGAATTCGATTATCCGGTGTGAAATCCAAAGCAGCCTGAAAATCAGCATCCGCCTTTTTGCCATCTTTTGTAAAGTAATAAGCCTTGCCACGAATGAACGCTGCTTCACCAATTTGCCAGAAGGGCCACTGTTCCAGATTCTCGGTCCCATAAGTTGTAATAATCTGTGTCCACTTACGTTGAGCTGCGAGAATCTGCATTTGTGTCGTTGTAGAGATCTGTTCAATTGAAATCTGGTTCGCAAATGTATTTGCCTGGTCGAAATCTTTAAGAAGGATTGCACATTTGGCCGCCTGTTGAAAAGCGACAGAACGCTGAAAGTCGGTGTTCTTTTTCGCATTGGCAAGTTCAACATATGCTGCGAGTGAATCCTGCCATTTTCGCCTGCGAGCCAATTCTGCGGCCGTTCGGCTGCTGATGATGTAATCATCTACTGTCGGATCGGCAGGGAATTTATATGAAAGCCCCGCGTGAAAATGAGCGAACTTCATCGGAACGTGATACCGACTTTGGCCGGTAGGTGAAAATGCGGAAAATTCGGATGCGTTTTCGCGAATCCGCTGCCTGCAGATGTTCACAAACCACGGCAGGCTCTGGGTTGGTTTATGTCCGATAATCTGATGGAGTGGATCATTACCATCCTTTGTAACGGGAATACGAATCTCAGCGGTCCAGTAACCATCTTCAATTTGTGTGGCAATTTCAGCTTTAGACGACCAATTGAACCACTGACTACTCGGAGCAGCGCGATCAATATCGACCAGTGCACCTGCCGGGTTGAACGCAATCTGATAGTAGCTGTGCGAATCGGTTGCGATTTCAATTTCGATTGCATCGCCGTACCATATCGCCATATCGCCATTCTTCTCTGTAGCAATATTCAGTTTTTCACCGGGGCGTTCTTCGCACCGAATTGCAAAGTAGAGATCATTAC
>WFOZ01000404.1 GCA_015487825.1 Planctomycetaceae bacterium | reverse complement strand
GTTGTAGGATGGCGTACTTGCACCCATCTTCGCGTGCCGAGTTGCGTTCAATGAAAAATAGAGAGTCAATCTGTTATTATTGTGCCATTGATTCACCGGCATGGGGCTGATACGGCATTAGATTTATAATAGTGGAAACCGAATTTGATGGGTGCAAGCACGCCATCCTACAGTTTGAAATGAAGTTTCCAAAAGAAAAATTCGTGTGAATTGGTGTCTATTCGTGGTTCAAATCCCTGTTTGGTTGCGGCTATGCCGCGCTGGGTTCATCCGTGGCTAATTAACTTCTTGGAAACCAGGAAGTATGCTTTAGCCGGATGAATCATAATTTTGGAGACTCCCATGTTCCGGTTTCGTCAACTTCCGTGGTCCTGTTTCAGAGCAGCGATCTCTGTTTTCTCTCTCTGTCTGATTCTGATATGCGGGCAAACTATTGACGGTGCGGATGCGAAGAAACCTGCTGCACTGGAAGCGACGATCCACGCTGATCGTCCTTACGTGATTGCTTTCGAACCACAAAATGCAAGATTCGTTCGTTTGGTGATTCAACGCACTTCGCAGGGGCAGCCGTGTATTGATGAACTGGAAGTTTATGGGGCTGATGGCAAGACCAATCTGGCTGCTGCATCCAAAGGGGCGAAAGCGACTGCGTCTTCCTGTTTGCCGGGGCACGAAATCCATCAGATTCGTCATCTCAACGATGGACACTACGGCAACGTTCATAGCTGGATCGCTGCTGGCGGGGGTGGGGAATGGGCTCAAATCGAATTGCCTGCCCCGGTTGAGGTAACGCGTGTTGTAATCTCGCGGGATCGTGAGGGAAAATACCATGATCGGGTTGCGATACAGTTTGAAATTCGTGTTTCGATGGACGGTCAGAACTGGCAGACCGCTCGCCGTGTGTCGGTTAAGGCTGCTGGTGGCAGCACTCAAAAACAGCCGCAGTATGTCGCACCATTTTTGTTATCACAGAAACCGAGTTGGGATCAACTGCTTGCCTATGCTTTCGATTGCGAGCGGTATTCGTGGAATCGAATTTCGGATAAAGACCATCTTTCTCCACTGAAAACCGACCGCCCTGCGCAGCCCGGTGGAAAACCGTACTGGAAACGCATTGCCCGTTTGGATTCGTTATCACGAACGCTCGTGCAAATGGATGAAATGATCGAGCGGCTCACAGCGAAGGGGCTTGACGTGACTGACGAGCGTCTTCAACTTGTCGGGCTGCGTCGTCAGCAGGTGGCAATCAAGACGGCACAGAACAATGATCAGGCCGCTGGCGATGCGCTCTATTATGAGGCTCGTCTTGCCAAACGTCGGTTGATGTTTCGTGACCCGGACCTGGATGGCTTGCGACGCATTCTGTTCGTCAAACGTCATGCGTATCATTCTTCGCACAACTACAGTGACATTCTGGATTCCCGATTTCAGCCCGGCGGCGGCATCTGTGTCCTGAAAATTCCTCGTGTTGGTGATCGGCTCGAACCATCTGCTGCAAAACTCACGACGCTGTTTGATGCCAGTGAAGGAATTGCTCGTGATCCGATGGCCGGATTTTCCGCAGAGAAGATTTACTTCGCTTACCGGCCGGACAAAAGCCCCATTGCTGGCTGGCAGCCTTATTGGCATGTCATGGTTGCGAATCGTGATGGAAGCGATATCCGACAATTGACCGATGGTCCGTTTCACGACTACTACCCTTGTCCGTTACCCGATGGAGGGATTGCTTTTATTACCACGCGCGTGAAGTCGCGGTTTTTGTGTTGGCGACCGCAGGCGTTTGCGTTGTTTCGGATGGAAGCAGAGGGTTCCAATATCCAGCCGCTTTCGTTTGCCAATCTGAGTGAGTGGTCACCCAGCGTGATGAAAGATGGGCGTATTCTCTGGACTCGTTCGGAGTATCTCGATAAAGGGGCTGATTTCGGTCATACGTTGTGGGCAATGCGTCCCGATGGCACTCACCCGGAACTTGTCTTTGGCAACAACACGCCTAACTGTTATATCAACGGGCGCGAAGTGCCTGGTTCTCAGGAAATCTGCTGCACTCTGTTTTCCCACGGCGGGGATCACAACGGTCCGATTGGACTGATCGACCCGGTGAAAGGGCAGTTTAACACCGCTGCGATCACCAACATTACGCCAGATGTCGAACCTCACTACAACATGAGCTGGCCAAAACAGGAATGCTTCCGCGATCCAACGCCGATTGCTCGCGATTACTTTCTGGTCAGCCACGCTCCAACCGACCGATTTGGGTTGTACGTGATCGACCGTTTCGGCAACAGGGAGTTACTCCATCTCGATACAACAATTGGCAGCATGTGCCCGACTCCACTACGAGCCGTCCCCCGACCGCCGGTCTTGCCGTCAAAGCGAGATCAACAACTGGCTGATGCCAACCAGGGGCAATTGACGCTGGTTGATGTCTATCAGGGACTGGGGTCAGACGTAAAGCGGGGCGAGGTGAAATATCTTCGCATCTGTCAGGAACTTGCTGCCGATTTGATCGAACAGCCCGATGGTCAATGCCAAAACGACCACGCTGCTTTTCGGGACTGGTACGCAACGCCGATTCACAAAGTCTCAGGGCCATACGGCTGGCCCAGTTTCGTAGCCAAGGCAACGCACGGTCTGGTGCCGATTGAAAAGGATGGTTCTGCCACATTTAACGTACCGGCAGGAAAGGTACTCTACTTCGAACTGCTGGACGAAAAATTCAACGAGATCCAGCGGATGCGAAGCGTAGTGCAGCTTCAAGCGGGCGAGAAACGGAGTTGCATCGGTTGCCACGAGAGCCGCCGGACAACGCCTTTACCGTATCAGAGAATCGCCACACAAAACAAGCCGGTCAATCCGGTACCGCCACCCTGGGGTGCGGGGCCGTTTTCCTACCAGAAAGTTGTGCAGCCCGTATGGAACACTCATTGCGTCAGTTGTCACGATGCGAACGACAAACAGGGGTTCAATCTGGCAGGAACGCTTGATAAAGAAAAAGTCCCCGCATCGTATCGCACATTAATTTCCGGCGGCTGGGTTCACTACTTCAATTGTCATTGGAATCTGCGTCACCACGAAGCCAAACCGAAAACCTTCGGCTCCTTCAAAAGCAAACTGTGGCCCGTATTAGATGCCGGTCATCATGACGTCAAGCTGAGTGAGGCTGAAATGAGAGCCGTGAAGTGCTGGATCGATTTGAATTGCCCCCTGTGGCCAGACTATCAATTCCGCCCCAAACGTCCCGCCAACCTGGCCGAGTTTGTGAAGTGACGCTGACCGGGCGGTGAGGGCTGACGGAATCAGCAAGAGGGTTGAGCGAAAACTTTCTCAGTTATTGATGCCTTGATAACAAACCACCCTGTCTCAAATTCCTCTTACGGAAATGTCGCCCTGCTATAATAAAGCATGCTTTAATGAGGCAAGCAGCGATGTCTGCATTTTTCTTGAGTCGGTGGATTATACCGTATGAGTTTGCTGTTGTAGCGGATATTATTCCAGAGATCTGATATGATCAGTATACTCTACTTGGACAGCGCCAGGTTCAACTCGTTCCCAAGCAGGAGCTTGGGAACGAGGAAAGTCATGTCAGTGTTTGTAGGGTCCGCTATTGCGGACCACCGC
>WFOZ01000403.1 GCA_015487825.1 Planctomycetaceae bacterium | reverse complement strand
TCTCTGGAAACACCCCTCCGGAAAGGAGATTCCAGGGAAGTTATTTTTGAAAGAACATCTGGACTTAACAGGCACCGAAATTTCGATTGGTCAGATACCTCCCGATGCTGGTGTTTCCTATATTCATACTCACAAACAGAATGAGGAAGTTTATATTTTTCTGACCGGTCAGGGAGAAATGTTACTCGATGGGGAAACGCATCCCATTGAACCGGGGACTGTTTTTCGTGTCGCCACTACGGTTGAAAGAGCATGGCGAAACAGATCCAACGAGCCAATGTCTTACATTGTCATTCAGGCAAAAACAGATTCTCTCGTACAATGGACATTCGAAGATGGCAACATCTGCGGCGATGCCCCCTGGGTCTAACACGGGTTTTTCTTTCTCCACCGAGCCGGGGCAGTTATGCCCCGGTTCGCCTGGAAAGGCTTACCACATTTGCCCCGCATTTTATTGATAAAGTACTAACCGCATCACTATTTAACAGGAGAAACAGATGTCACAATTTACCATTCATACCCGGCAGACTGCCCCGCTGGAATCCCAGGAAATTCTTGATGCCGCAGAAGGAAAATTCGGATTCATTCCGAATTTGATTGGCGTACTGGCCGAAGCTCCGGTCGCTGCCAAAGCTTATTTTTCTATGACAAAGTTCGTTTCGCTATCAAGTTTGACACAAACCGAAAAGCATGTTGTCTGGTTTGCAATCAATGAATTTCACATTTGCCAATATTGCATGGCGGCACATACTGCGATGGCAATGAGGGAGGTCGCTAAAAAAAACATCATCGATTCAGCTCGAAACGGAAAGCCGTATCAGGATGACCGTCTGGAGAAATTACGTAACTTTACGCGAGAAATTCTTCATCATCGCGGCAATCTGCCCGAGGATGTTATCGCGAACTTTCTCGCATCGGGGTTCACCAAACAAAACGTCCTGGAGATTGTGGTTGCAATTGCCAATAAGACGATTTCGAATTATGTCAATCATCTTGCACAAACACCGCTCGATGAAGAGTTTGCCGATTTTGCGTGGAAAGAAAAATAACCACACATAGTGAGAGAATCTCATTCATCCAAAAAACACCGCTGACGATTATCCGATAAATCCCCAGCAGATCCGGTGGAATCGCGTTCCTCGCACTACTCGCAAACAATTTCGTACCAGATGGAACGGCCTTTTACGGGATTGAACTGGAGAGTTTGCCGGGAGCCGTTTTTCTCTTTCTGGAAATCGATCTGTTTTTGCCTTCGCTTGCCGGTTTCGTCCAGTTCATACAGTCTGATTGATGCACCAGGAACACTGATGGAAATTGTCGCATCGACAGGTTCAGCAATCACCGGCAAACGCCCAACGCCGGGAAGTCTCCAGGTAACATGCGGCGACCAGCTATTCGGATTTGAGGGTGCAGGCCAGAAACCTTGTGCGGTATGCTCGGCTTTGGCAACGGTGGTCAGCAGGATTCGTTTTGATTGCCCGATCGGTTTCCCATCCATCGATGTTGCTGTGATCGCAGCAAATGGTGTTTTGCAATGACTGATGGTGACCTCGCCCAGTGATATTTTTTTCTGTTGGTTGAGAAAACCGATGGCTGATTTCGTGTGGGAAGTATTGATCGTAAAAAGACCTTCGGAGTTGTCGAGCGAAAGTTCGCCGGTATCGCTGTCGTACCGTTTCGGTTTCGTGTTGATTTTATCGTAACCGGGAAGATTCAGTTTTTGTGCCTGCTCGACAAATTCAGGATATTGCCATTGATTCCAGGGGGAATTGGAAAAACGAATCGTTTTGATGCCCTCTTTAACTTTGGCGTTGGTAGAAGGGCCCGTTGCAAGTACGACTGAGGCGTTCCCGTTGTACTCTCCTTTCGGAAAAACATTTCGGACCTTAGAGAGAAAACTGAGATACCGAAACGTCGAATAAGGGGCACTTCGTTCGTCGGGCTGAAGCGTGAAAATACTTTCGGGAGTATGAATCACGTGTATTTCGTTTCGGGCCGCCTTAACATCATTGCGATGAAACATAGCCGCAGCTGCAGGATAGGTTCCCCAGCGGGTCGGATCAGACTGGCTGCGGAACCAGCTCAGTTTTTTATCATCGGTTTTGTAAGAAAACAATAACAGGGCATCCCAATCTTGCAGGCAGGTATAAGCCGTTGTCATCAGAAGCCCCTCTGCACGGTAGTCGTTCGGCCAGGGATAATTGAATTCTGTCAGTATCATCGGTTTGCCAACGGCTGTGTTTCGGGCAAGCGTTGGTATCGGGCCTCGCATTCCCGGAATGTCGCTGCGAACTCTGGAAATGTTGGCATATTTGAAAAATGGTTTTGCTTTGACCGAAGGATGATTCCAGTACTGATTCCCGCAGACAAAATCGTTGGTCACCGCGTTGACATAGGTATCACAAACAGTAAAAACCTGATTGGTTCCCGAAATCGGAACCCGCACCCCGACGCTTTTTTTCAGGTGCGATTGCATTTGTTCGTGGTAATGTCGCTGAATTTCTTCCAGAAAATGGAGTGCATCACGCATTCGCAACGGCCCCATCCGGTATTGAAGACGATCCGGCATCGCCCCCCTACTGAATCTGCTCATTTGAGCGGCAGGGAATTGAACGGCTTGTTTTTGCAGGTTTTCCTCCGGAAATAGTTCGGATTTTCCATCGGATCCAGTCCATGCTTTTTGCAGCCGGGTTTGCGTCTGATATTTTGAAAGCAGCCATCGGTTCCAGCGATTTTTCAGTTGCTCACGATAATACGGCAGCGACAGTTCCCCGTTACTCAAAAAATAGAACACCGAATTTTCGTTGGTTGTTTCCACAAGCGCAATCGCAGGATCATCGACATAACGCAAACCGGTGTAAGG
>WFOZ01000402.1 GCA_015487825.1 Planctomycetaceae bacterium | reverse complement strand
TCCCGTTTCAAACCGTTATAGAATGGGGCAACACGTGCCTTGTCGAGATATTTTGCCAACCCGCCGACGCGCGGGCAAATCCCCATTTGATTATCGTTGAGGATGACGAGCATATCTTTCTTCAAGCCTGCTGCATTGTTGAATGCTTCGAAGACAATTCCCGAAGGGAGCGCACCATCGCCGAGAACTGCGACCGATTTTCTGCCATCATCGAACAATAAATCATCAGCCGTTTGCAAACCGAGTGCAGTCGAAACGCTGGAACCTGCATGACCGGTCATGAACAGATCGTACGAGCTTTCCTGCGGGTTCGGAAAGCCCATCAATCCTCCTTTTTGGCGGATCGTGCGAAACTGCGGAAAGCGCCCCGTGATTAACTTGTGTGGATAAATTTGATGCCCGGTATCCCAAAGGAGGCGATCTTTTTCAAAATCGAATGTCTGATGCAGTGCCAGGCAAAGTTCGACAACGCCCAGATTACTCGCAAAATGAGCAGGGCGCGTCTCCACAATTTCGCAGAGTGCTTCGCGTATTTCAGCAGCCAGTTTTTTCAGTTGACCATCAGAAAGAGTTTTCAAATCTTTCGGGGAGGAAATTAAAGGGAGTAGTTCGTATTCCATCACATTTTCTCTCTGCAAAAAATATTATCGGTCTCTCGTTATCGCATAACGGGCGACCGCTTCTAACGGCTGCGATTGTTCACCAAACAGGGAAAGTGCAGAAATGGCCGAGTCGACCAGCTTCGTTGCTTTGGCCCGACTTTCCTCCAATCCCAACAACGCAGGGTATGTTAATTTATGATGAGCCTGATCTTTTTGAACACTTTTGCCCATTTTTTCAACGCTTCCGGTTTCGTCAAGAACATCGTCGGCGATCTGGAAAGCGAGCCCTACAGCATCACCATATTTTGTCATCGCGTCAAGCTGTTCGGAAGAGGCAGCCGCCAGAATTGCCCCCATTCTGACCGCACAGGTGATTAATTTACCGGTTTTACGCCGATGGATACTGTTCAAATCATCAATTGTCAAGTTTTTTTGCGTTTCCGCCTCTAAATCGGCCTGTTGACCGCCGACCATTCCGGTTGGCCCTGCTGCGCGAGCAAGTTCCAAAACAACCTCGCTGGCAAGCTGTTTCTTTTCAATTTGCGAAGTTAATACCTCAAAAGCGAGAGTCAATAGTGCATCACCGGCCAAAATTGCGGTCGCTTCATCGAATTGAATATGATTGGTCGCCCGGCCTCGGCGTAAGTCGTCATCATCCATCGCGGGGAGATCGTCGTGAATGAGCGAGTAAGTGTGGATCATTTCGATGGCACAGGCAGCAGGCAGGGCAGCTTCTATTTTGCCGCCACACGTTTCACAAGCCAGCAATGTGAGGATTGGCCGAAGCCGTTTTCCTCCGGCAAGTAAACTGTAACGCATCGATTCTCGTAATCGTTGCGGACAGGCAGAATCAAGCTGCGTCGCTTTATCCAACGCAGCTTCGATGGTCGCTCTCAATTGTTCAACATCAAACGGAAACGGATGCACGAAACCCTCGGATTGATTATGATAGGCGTTAGGTAGTAGGTATCAGGTGTTAGGAACTTCACTCAATCATAACAACTTCATCCCTTTGGTAACATCGATGAACGAATCAAAAAATATCCAAATCCCGGCTGGCTTTCAATTTGGAGGGATTGCGTGTGGCATTAAATCGGATGCTCAGACAAAAGATTTAATGCTCTTAACCAGCGAGCGTAACTGCACCGCGGCTGGTGTTTTCACAACGAACAAAACGTGTGGCGCACCGGTTCAAATAAGTCGAGAACGCGTTCCATCGGAAGCCGTTCGCGCACTCGTCATTAATTCCGGCAACGCCAACGCCTGCACTGCAAAGCAGGGATTAAGTGACGCAAAAGAAATGACATCGCTGGTTGCGAAAGAACTTGGTGTTGAAGCGGAAGCTGTTCTTGTTTGTTCAACCGGTTTGATCGGTCACACCTTGCCGATGCAGAATATTCGTGACGGGATTTCGCAGGTTGCTGCTTCATTAGGGAATCAGCCTGAACATCTGAAAGATGCAGCCTCCGCGATGATGACAACCGATACGTATCCGAAAATTATTTCTCGCACGGTTCATTTACAAGCTGGAGTTGTGTTGGTAACAGGCATTGCCAAGGGAGCCGCGATGATCGCACCGAACATGGCGACCATGCTTGCGTGCATCACAACCGATTTACAAATGACGCCAGAAACCTGCGATGAAACATTACGAATTGCAGTCAATCAGTCGTTTAATCGTATTAGTGTCGAAGGACATACCAGCACCAGCGATTCTGTGTTACTGCTTGCCAATGGGGCTTCCGAAATATCTCTGCAATCCCGGGCAGATGTCACTATCTTTCAGGCAGCTTTAGATGAAGTCTGTTTGGACTTGGCCCATTTAATCATCCGCGATGCAGAAGGAGCCGAGCATTTTGTTGCGGTCGATGTTGAAGGGGCACGTTCGTTTGAGGATGCGGAAAAAATTGCCAAGACCGTTGCTGAAGATGTTCTTGTCAAAACTGCAATTACAGGAAACGATCCCAACTGGGGACGGATTGTTTCGGCGTGCGGCAGAACCGGTTGCATCGAAAGTGAACACGATATTTCCCTCGCGATCAACAACTACGGCATCTTCAAAAACGGGACTCCCGTCAATTACGACGAGCAGAAAGTCTCAGCAGCGATGAAAACCGGGGAAGTCATCATCGACATCACCCTCCCGTACGGCAAAGGCCGCTGGAGAATCTGGACCTGCGATCTCACTCAGGAATACATCCGCTTGAATTCCGAATACACAACGTAACCGAGCAGGTAAGTTACCCAGCACGGCTGGTTCATTCTGATAGCCGTAACCAAACTGATATTTTTTCTAAAATTTGCGAGCCGTTCGCAAACTTTTACCGTTAGTAATACAAGGTCCGCTTGAAACAGGTAGATCTACCTCCCATCGTGTTCCACAGGTGGCGGGCCTTAAGAGATAATATGTCTTTTTTTTCAAAATGTGCTTGACATAATCTCCCCGCCTGGATACTGTACCACTACAAATAGTACAGTAAGGCAATATTATGAATTTTCAAATTAACATTTTGCTTGGTAGTGATGTCCCGATTTATCGGCAGATTGTCGAACAGGTGAAGCACGCTGTTGCGATCGCTGCGTTGAAGGAGGGGGATTCGCTGCCGAGTATTCGCAGTCTGGCGAATCGGCTGGTGGTGAATCACAACACGGTCGCCAAGGCGTATAACCTGCTCGTTGCGGAAGGGATCGCGCGGTCCGAAAAAGGACGCGGGCTTTTTATTGCGACTCATCGGAATCTTTACTCCAAAGAAGAATTGCGCAGACGATTCAACGAATCGGCTGATCGCTTTGTCGGCGACGTGCTGATGCTCGGCTTCAAAAAGTCGGAAATCATTGAAGGGATCCAGTCTCGCCTTGCAGACGTCGCTATTTTGAAAGATTGAATCATGTCTGAATATGTCATCGAAACCAATGACCTGACGCGATACTTCGGCTCCAAAGCTGCGGTGAAGCAATTGAATTTGCAGATTCCCAAAGGAGGCGTGTTTGCCTTTCTGGGACGCAACGGGGCAGGCAAAACGACAACCATCCGCATGCTGCTCGGCTTGATGGAACCAACACGGGGCAGTGCGACGGTTTTGGGGAAAGATTGTCAAAATTTAACGCCGGCTGATCGTTCAAGAATTGCGTATGTCGCAGAAGGGCATTTCATTTACGGCTGGATGAAAATTCGCGAACTCGAAGCGTTTCAGTCGAGCTGTGCGGCGAATTGGAATCGCGATCTGTTTCGCACGGTGATTGAACATTTCGGCTTGAAAGAAAACATGAAAGCACGGTCTCTGTCGCGCGGTCAGCGGGCGGGGGTCTGTTTGGCGTTGGCTCTTGCCCCTGAACCAGAATTACTCATTCTGGATGATCCGACATTGGGACTCGACCCGGTTGCGCGGCGGTCTTTGGTCGAAGCAATGCTGATGGTGACACAAAACCGGGACCGTACGATTCTGTTCAGTTCGCATCAGATGGACGATGTCGAACGGGTCGCGGACTGGATCGCGATACTCGATGAGGGAGAGTTGAGCGTTTGCTGCTCGCCGGACGAATTTTTGAAACGCCTGAGCCGCTGGGTGCTTCGCTTTTCAGATGAAGTGCCGCCCGTCCCTGAATTACCGGGGCTTGTGCATGCGATGCAGTATCCGAATGAACTGCATTTGACGATTGCCAACTACAACGAAAAAACAGAAGAACTGCTTGCTGGGCTGAATCCGAAAAGCATCGAACAAACCAATCTGAGTCTGGAAAACGGCGTCATCGATTATCTGAGCGGCAACAGCCGCATCGTGTCGCTACTACAACACGCGGGAGGAGTGCTATGAAACAACTACTCTGGAAAGAACTACGCGAAAACCTCAAATGGGCACTGCTCGGGTTTTTGTTTGTTTACTTTTCACTCACTTATGCGATGAGTGAAGAGTTGTATTTTGAAGACTATTCTGTACTCCGGTTCTATTCGTTAATGGGGGCGTTTACCGGTTTTGCATTGGGGTTTGCCCAGATTGTTAAAGAATCTGCTCCAGACC
>WFOZ01000401.1 GCA_015487825.1 Planctomycetaceae bacterium | reverse complement strand
TTATATATACAATATATGCGTCATGTATCTTGTAATTTAAAAGGGGTAATGTTCTGCAATTTGGTACACTTTTGCGACCATTTGTTCGGGTTTGTTTTTCAACTCACATTCCCAAATTACATTCACCCTCCAGCCAGTAGCCTCCAATTTCGCGATATTCCGCTTATCTCTCTCAACCGTATCCTTAAATTTCGCTTCCCAGAATTCTGTTCGAGTTTTAGGAGTCGTTGCGTTTGGGCAATTTTCATGTCGGTGCCAGTAGCAGCCATTAACGAAGATAACAGTTCGATATTTCGGAAGAACAATGTCCGGTTTCCCAGGAAGGTCTGTACGATGTAACCGAAATCGATATCCGGCTTTGTGCAACATTGATCGCAAGAGCAATTCAGGTTTGGTGTTTTTTCCTTTGATACGGGGCATATTCCAACTCCGCCGTTCTTTGGAAATTCTGTCCACCATCAGTCGCCGTCTCCGATAGCATCAAGCACTTCTGCAATGATTTTTGCTATCTGCCTTGCAAGATATGGTGGAACCGCATTCCCGACCTGATGATACTGTGACGTCCGAGGCCCTTCAAACTTGTAATTGTCTGGAAATGTCTGCAGGCGGGCTGCTTCGCGGACGGTCAGGCTTCGGCATTGCATGGGATCATAATGGATAAACTAATGGCCGTCTTTTGATATGTGGGAGGTGATGGTTGTTGCAGGCTGGTTGGCAAGCTGCACCCGGAAGCGGTCGGAGATCATTTTTCCGGCTCGTGCCTGGGCGACATTCTTATGGTTCGGCAGAAGGCTTTCAGGAAAATCGGCAAGCTTGGGCGTCTTTTCTTTCACCTTGGCAAAGACTGATGCAAAAAAATAGCGCCTCAGGTCAGAAGGCATATGCCCGCGCGATTCATGACCTGTCAGAACTGTAAGCCGGCCATCACTCATGTCCGCCAGCGCCTTGTGGTTGGATGGTAGAGGTTTTGGCATCGTGTCTGAAAAGCGGTTTTTAGGGAATGACTGACTCATCTGCTTCAGGTTGGCTGCAAGCTCTGCATCCGTCTCCTGATCGCCTGAAACCCCCATTTTCAATTTTGAAATCTCTTCAAACCACCGTTCAGGAGAATCCTCGCATTTTGACAGACCACTGCGAATTTTGGGCAGATTGCCGATAGTCTCTGCGACAGTTGGTGGTTTGTGAGGTTGCAGCTGTTTTGGCCTGTCGTTCAGGTCACTGCGAACCCCGACAATAAACATTCGATGCCGGGCCTGCGGTACTCCATAGTTTTCTGCCTTAACCAGGAATTTCCGTGGATCGGAACCAATAGTTATCTCGCCTGATTCCGAAAGAGAATAAAGGCGGTATTTAAGGCCGCTATCCTTTTCATTAAATGCTGCACGGGGATTGGACAGGTCTGAAATAATCCGATGAATAACCAACTCATCACCAACTTTCGAAGACAACAACCCTTTGACGTTTTCCATGACAAAAACCGGCGGACTGTGATCGGCAATTATCCGCAGATATTCCTTGTACAGAAAATGGCGCTCGTCTCTCTCAAATTCTTCATTTCCCATCATGCGCGAGCGTCCAACCAGCGAATACGCCTGGCAGGGCGGCCCACCAATCAGCGCCCATTTTTTTGAGGTGCCAAGCCGGTCGGCCAGGATTTCTTTGACAATGCCATGGTTTTCCGGACCCAGGGATATTTTCAGCGCCGTGTTAATAGCAGCTTTATGCTGCTCGGGATATTGGGTATAAAGTTCTTCGATTGTGATTTTGCCCGCCAGATAATCATAATATTCCTGTGGAAATACATCGTCGGAAAAGGCTCGCAAAAAGTGGCGAAGCAGCAGAGTTTTGTGGGAGAATTCATCTCGTTCAATGGAAGCAACGCTTTCAAAAACAGGATTGTTGTGATTGTTCCGAAAAGATGAAAACCCTTCGCCCAGCCCTCCTGGACCGGCAAACAAATCTACTATTGAATATGGGTGCTTGTTAATTGCCATTCTTTACTAAACCATCTATCCCCACATTGCCCCAACAGGAACAGCCAGCAACTTCTCGCCAAAGGGAACCACGTCCCTGCCGGTATAAAGAACAATACCACAGACAAAATCATCCCCGGCAACTTCCTGCAAAACCTTCAGACCTTTGAAGTCCCTCGCCCTGACCGTATCAGAAGACTTCACCTCAATCCCCGCCAGCCTGCCATCAGGCCGTTCCAGAACGAAATCGACTTCCTTGTTGTCACTGGTCCTGAAGTGCAGCAGTCGGGCGCGCAGATTGGTGAAAGTCAGGAGTTTGCTCAGCTCGGTGGCAACGAAATTTTCGACTACATGGCCATAAACATCCGGTCTGCGATCACGCAGATCATCGAGGTTCCATTCTAGTAGATGGCACAACAGCAGCGTGT
>WFOZ01000400.1 GCA_015487825.1 Planctomycetaceae bacterium | reverse complement strand
GTATTAGTTAAGAATATTTAAAAATATTTATAACTGCTCAAGTTTATATTATACATACCGAAAAGTTGAAAACTTGAAGATATTTGAATTTTTTTGAATATCTCGAAATTTCTGATCTTGCATTTTTTTCAGTTGTATACATTTCCACAATAACTAACACATGGTAGTCTATTCTTTAAAAAATCTTTTAGTTGACAACCTGGACGTAGATAGCGCGTCTATTAGCGAACTTAAGAATCTAGTCGAGGTGGCGAAGATTAGATTCGGTCCATTTGATGATTCAAAAGAGGACATTTGCCGAGCCAAAGTTCAGGAGCTGCGAAACCTGATAAAATCCTGGGAACCAGGAGAATTGGATCGTTTAGCTGGACGATCAATCACCAATGCAGCCAACCGAACAAACTTATTCTTAAGCGAAGATCAACGAGTGATCTACTCCTCTGTCGGGATTGAGGACCATATATATGAAACAGGCGACGAGTTAATGTTACAAGGTCTCAAAGTAACTCATTCCTTGAAGCTAAAACTTACGGTTCTCTATAATAACAGGAAGGATAGCTCACATCTGCGATCTAAACAAATCGAAATTGCTTACTTGGAGTACGTAGACTCTGAGAAGGAAAAGGAGGTGCATTTAGAGCGTTTGAAACAGAAACAGCTCTTGCTCGAACAGAGTGCACGTAATACCATCCTCCATTCGATGCTGATCAAAACGGATGCTTGTGCCAAGACTAGTAGCAAGTCATTAGAAGTAACGATGCTTCCGCAGGAAAACAAAGTGGCACTCACTCCTCAAGATCAGCTGGAGGCTGCGTCAGAAGCGGTGAACGCTGCTGACCATATATTGAAACTGGTTGAGTTCGAAAATAATCTCGACAAACCAAAACTTACGATGAATCAACGAATTGCTGTGGACTATCTGAAGGCTATGCGAGAACGTAACTTAGTTACGTTTGACCGAGTCCTGAAGATGGTGCGATTACATAGCGATTGCGGGTGCAAAGTGACCAAGTCGGGGCAGTTGGTTCACTCTGGAAGGTGTTCAGACCCTTCATCGGATGCAATTGAAATGAGCCGGCTTTTTCGGCTCGCCATGGCGGAAATCCAACCAGCTCTGCGTCACGCCATGGAAGCCCTGTTCTCTCGACGTCTACGAAACCCTTCCGTGGACTACAAGTTCGTGATGACCAGAACCAACGCAGACATCTACCGATCCAAGCGGAACAAGAGCATCGCCACTCAGTCCCACAGCTCGGAAAACTAAAAACTGTGGACGTGAGGGGATTGTTGTCGGCTGATATACAATCACTCAAACATAGTGTCGTGTCAAAATCGACCCCAGAACTAAACGGCCTCATTGAAGAAGCGATAAACCGAGGAGCCCTCAAACAATGTTCACAAACAGATGTGAAGGTATGCTTACCAGCCTTCACCGTTCCTAAATCTGATGGTGGCCACCGATTGATATACGATGCTAGGTATCTCAACTCAAAATGCCAGTTACCTCTTAGCTTTGAGGTATTAACTATTCCAATTGCTCTCCAAAATTCACCATGGGGATCGGTTTGTGGGAAAATTGACCTCAAACATGCCTTTTGGCAGGTTGGACTTTCCTCAGAATCGCAATCCTTGTTTGGACTTCGAATAGGAGATACTTATTACCGGTGGCAGGTACTTCCATTTGGATTCAGTTGGTCACCCCTTATTTTCTCTGCAGTGTTATCAGAAATCTTAGAAGCCGCTCGGAACAAACATCCTGACTTGAAAGTCTTTGAATATCTTGATGATATCCTGGTCGTTGGCGACAAGACAGAATTTGGCCAAAAAATAATGGGCTTTGCTCAGACATTGAAAGCCTACGGAGTAATCCTAAATGACAAGAAATCGGAACTTCGAGCCTGCAATTCAACCTCTTATTTAGGTTTTTTCGTGTCTCCGGGTCTCCATCGTCTCCAGATCACAAAGGTGAAGGCCCGAAAAACCCGGCGTGTGCTTCGATCAGTGAAAGAAACACATCATCTGCAAGGGATCCAATCGATTTTAGGGAAACTTCGACATCTCAGTATGGGCATCCCAGAGATCGCTGGTATTATTCGACGAATTCCTTTCTGGATCTATGGGATGTTTCGAAAATACCGTCTAGACCCCACCCGA
This sequence comes from Planctomycetaceae bacterium, assembly GCA_015487825.1. Classification (GTDB taxonomy): domain Bacteria; phylum Planctomycetota; class Planctomycetia; order Planctomycetales; family Planctomycetaceae; genus Rubinisphaera. The sequence goes on along the minus strand of WFOZ01000400.1, from coordinate 353 downwards.
AAAAAAGACTGGAAAACAGTAGTCCCAATTCCGATGTGGATCCGTACCAAGTTCAAGATATGTGCTCACATCTTGACCACCACCGAAAGGAGGTTCTGCGGCCTAGGACAACCCAATGTCTGTGTCCTGGATGCAGACGCAACTCCAACCCATTGGGGAGGATGTATTCACACACGTCAGGAAATACAACACCTTCATTTTCGAGGACGTTTTCAGGGGAAGAAGAGGCCAATCGCCGAGCGCGAACTCATGGCAACCATTCTCTCCACCTTGTCAGCTCAAAAAATCATTCAAGGGCGGTCAGTAATCTTCAGAACCGACAACCTACCTGTATTCTGGATATTGACGAAAGG
>WFOZ01000399.1 GCA_015487825.1 Planctomycetaceae bacterium | reverse complement strand
CGTTCCCAAGCAGGAGCTTGGGAACGAGTTTAACCTGGCGCTGTCCAGCTAACCTACTGACAATGCTTTGCTTATTTCAGGCCAGACTTTATACGCGGCAGTGTACCAGGCCATGAGAATGAGTAACACCAAACTGGCACCGGCTGCAATGTTCAGCAAAATACCGTTACGATGTTCACCCATCACACTCGGCAAGTTTGTCAACCATAACAATACGCCAGCCATCAGCGGGGCAGCGACAACCGTCACCGCCTGGGCGGCAACAATAGCTGCTACCGGTCTGGTTCCACTTTGGATGACATAAATGGCAACAAACATTCCGATCAACAAAACGGCGGCAGTGAGAATTCGAGGCCATTTGTCTGAAGGCATGCTTCCCAGGTTCAGTGAATCGGAAAGGATAAATCCCCCAATCATTGAATTCACAATGAAAGAAGAAAAAGCAGCTGAGAACAGGCCGATGCAAAAAATTAAACGCCCTTTTTCGCCGAACAACGGTTGCAGTGAATTCGCAACATCAGCAACATCTCCCAGATTTTTGCCACGTAGTACCGCAGCGGCAGTTGTCATAATCATTAATGTGATGAGCAGCATAATTACCGAGCCAACTCGCGCATCAACCAGGCCGCTATGAATATCTTTTTCGGTCCAACCTTTGAATCTTACCAGATAGGCCTGATAGTAAGCAGCGGTGATGACAAATGTTGTTCCGACCAGCCCCAGCAGTGGTAAACCAATTTCTCCCGATCCACTTAGCGGGACCAACCCTTTGGCAAACTCCGTGATATTCGGCTGAGCAAACCATAAATTCATCGCAAAAGATAGCAGCATAATCGCGACAAAAACAGACATCACCCGTTCAACCACCTTGTAAAGGTTGTGGAAACCGAATACAAACGCGAGCGTGATGATGTTGATCACGACCACCCAGTAATCAAAATCGTAATATGTTTTGAGAGCCGAATGAACGCCCAGATTATTGCCGAACTGGAATGCAGCCGAGATGAAAAAGACACCGAATCCAACCAACACGGCCAGCCAGCGTCCTGCACGTTTTGAGGTTAATTCCCCCGGCGATTGCTGAGCCACAACTCCCAGCTTAACTCCCAACGTCATGTATACCATCATGCAAAGCACAGCGACAAAAACGACCCAGCTTTTGGAGTATCCCTCAACCGATCCGACTTTCGAACTCGTTAAAATGCTCCCCGGACCAATCACGACACACGCGGTAACCAGGCCCGGACCAATCGATTTTAAGAGACTCTTTTTTTTCAAGGAGCCACTTTCAGTTTTCGTCTCTATGTTCTCTGCCATGATGTTTCACTCTCTGATTATACGGCAGGGGTAGCCCGACCATTTCAGCGGTTGGGGCCCTTCAGACACAAGATGCCTGTGCCATGTGCTTTCGATAAAACTGGAACTTTCAATGAAGAAGGAACCTACATGGTGCATTCTTCTGGTTGCTACGCAACCCAACCGCAATAATCGGATGAGTTAGCTGACAAATCGTAAAATTGTTTCAATGTGCATTTTCCTGCATCCATTTCACATAATGGCTTGCATACGCATCCAAATTATCAACTTCGCCGCCGCCACGCACGGGCGAGCACATTTCATAAGTGGCGATGCCGTTAAATCCACCTTCTTTCAAACCGCGAAAGAAGGAATCGTAGTCAATGAAACCTTCGCCGAATTTTACGGCTCGCACCAAATCCGGTTCAAGTTTTTTATAATTGACAAGTGCCGGCTGATATTCATACCGGGGCAATCGAATATAATCGGCATTCGTGGTGATCACAGTATGCGGTGCCATTTTTTTTGCGGCTTCATAAAGGTTTTCTCCGCGCAATGCAGGAGACCACGCATCGAAACCGAGCCTGCAATTTGTTCGATTAATATCGTTCAAAATTTCGAGCAACCAGTCGCAATGCACTCCGATATCGTGATGATTCTGAACAGCAATAGTTACACCAACATCAGCTGCCCGGTCACACATTTCCTGTATCGTTTTTACGACATTCTTCCAGATTGTATGCGGGCTAAGCCCTTCGATTTCATATGCGGTAAAAATGCGAACAATCGGCGCATTTAACTGAGAAGCAATCTGGGAAAGTGATTCCACATACTCAATCTGCATTTCCATGTATGGGACTTCAACCGCTGCGGTTGGAGATAAATCGGTATAACCACCGATGACATCGCAAACGATATCGTGCTCTTGCAATGCACGTTTTACCGAATCGATTTTCTCTTCAGTTGCATCCAGCGGCGATAAATGCGGTCTTTTTCCGGCGAGCATCACACTGTCGTAACCTAGTTGTGAAGTCTTTTTGATAAACGCGGGTAAATCCAATTCGTGCTGACCCCAAAAGCCAGCGTAACTGACAGAGAATAAACTGAGCTTCATCGTATCTGTTTCTCATTTAGTAGAGGCCGCTGTGCAACCGAATTGTGTGTTGTGGTCCGCACAGCGGACCCTACAGCTTGGTGATGTCCAACTGACTTACGACAGAATTTCTTTGACAACAACGCCATGCACATCGGTCAGGCGAAATTCACGTCCCTGAAATTTGAATGTTAATCGTTTATGCTCAATGCCCAGGCAACGCAAAATCGTAGCATTCAAATCGTGAACGTGAACCGGCTTCTCGGCAACGTTATAACTGAAATCATCAGTAACACCGTAACTGATGCCCGGTTTGATCCCGCCTCCTGCCAGCCACATTGTAAAGCAGCGTCCATGATGATCGCGTCCGTAATCGGTCGCTGTTAATTTACCCTGACTGTAGACTGTTCGTCCAAACTCGCCACCCCAAACGATAAGTGTTTCATCGAGAAGTCCACGCTGTTTCAAATCGGAAATGAGTCCTGCACACGCGCGGTCGACATCTTGAGCTTGCAGCCGGATATCACTCGGCAGATTATAATGCTGGTCCCAACCCCGATGATAAAGCTGGATGAAACGCGTGCCACGTTCTGCCAATCGCCGGGCGAGCAAGCAGTTCGCAGCAAAAGTCCCCGGCTTGCGAGATTCCTCGCCATACATTTTGAACGTTTGATCTGTTTCGCCGGAAAGATCAGTCAATTCTGGAACCGAACTTTGCATACGATAAGCCATCTCAAATTGTGCGATTCGTGTTTTAATTTCGGGATCGCCAAAAGACTCATATCCTTTTTGATTCAATTGCGACAAGCCATCGAGCATCCGCCTGCGAGTTGAAGAATCGATGCCCGGCGGATTCGACAAATAGAGCACCGGGTCTCCACTGCTGCGGAAATTGACTCCCTGATAATTGGAAGGCAAAAACCCCGTTCCCCATAACCGAGTGTAAAGTGGATCAGCAGGTCGGGCTGCACTTCCTTGTGAAATGAGAACCGTAAAGGCAGGCAAGTCTGCATTTTCACTTCCAATTCCATAACTGGCCCACGCACCAATACTGGGACGCCCCGGTTGTTGATGCCCGGTTTGGAATAACGTCACAGCTGGATCATGATTGATCGCTTCGGTATTGAGCGATTTGATGAAGCAAATATCATCGGCCACCTTTGCCAGGTTCGGCATTAAATCACTGATCCAGGAACCGCTCTGTCCATATTGTTTGAAGGTGAATTGCCCCGGAGCAGAAATCGGTAACGACTTCTGCTTCGATGTCATTCCCGTTAATCGCTGCGTGCCGCGAACCGAAGGGGGAAGTTCTGTCCCCCGCAACTCTTTCAGTAACGGCTTGTAATCAAACAATTCAACCTGCGAAGGGCCGCCATGCATGAATAAAGAAATGACACGTTTTGCCCGCTGCGGAAAATGCGTTTTTTCAAGTATGCCTGGTGTCCCTTTTGTTTTATCAGCACGCGCAACTTGCGGATTAAACAGCGTCGCGAGCGCAACAGTTCCAATCCCTCCAGCCGCCTGCCCAAAAAACTGACGTCGAGCCAAATCGGTAATATTGTTGTTGTAAGATATGTGATTCATATTGTGTCTACTTGGTAACGGTTTCATCCATGCTTAGAATGACCGAGGCAATTGTAGTCCATGCTGCCAGTTTAATGACATCAAGTGTCTGATCTGGTTTCGAATCCCCAACTGCAATCAAACGTGCTGCAGCCTGTTTGTTATGTTGATACTCTTTCAATTGTTTTTGATACAGCTCGAGTAAGATATTCACTTCGTCTGGTTCGGGCGGTCTTGCCATTGCCAGGCGAAACGCGTGGTGGATTTGGGCGTTTGGAGTTGTTAGTTTCGGTTCAGTCATCATTCGCTGCGCCAGTACGCGAGCCGCTTCAATGTATGTGGTGTCGTTCAATAACGTGAGTGCTTGCAGTGGTGTGTTGGTGCGTGGTCTGCGGACGGTGCAGGTTTCGCGGGTTGGTGCATCAAATGCCAACATGCCGGGTGGCGGGCTTTGTCGTTTCCAATATGTGTATAGACTACGGCGGTACAACGAATCTCCTTGGTCCTGTTCATAAGTCAGGTTTCCGTCATAAGAGACCGCCTCCCATATTCCTTCTGGTTGATACGGTTTCACACTCGCAGCGCCTGCTTGATTAATGAGCAGACCGGAAATAGCCAGGGCGTTATCGCGGACAACTTCTGCATCCATTCGAAATCTCGGACCACGAGCCAGTAAGCGATTGCCGGGATCGCTTGTTCGTGAGTCAGGCTTTCCGGTCTGCCTGAGTTTTGCGGTTTGGCGATAAGTTGCAGAAGTGACAATCAGGCGATGAATATGTTTTATGTCCCAGCCGCTTTCCATGAACTCAACTGCAAGCCAATCGAGTAAATCGGGATGGCTGGGCCACTCTCCCTGTGTTCCTAAATCTTCAACAGTTTTTACAATGCCCGTTCCAAAACAATGTTGCCAATATCGATTGACGATCACACGAGCCGTCAACGGATGGGATCGATGCACGAGCCACTTTGACAGACCAAGTCGATTTTTCGGTGCATTTTCAGGCATGGGCGACATGCTCGCAGGAACATCAACGCTCACCTTTCTGCCCTGTTCATTATACTGGCCACGTACCAGAAAAAATGTCTCTCGTGGTTTAGATAATTCCTGCATCACCATCGCTGTCGGAATATTACTTTCGAGATTTCGCAGTTGCTCACGAAGATTATTGAGTTTTGAAAAGGCCATTTTGAATTTTGCAGACGCTTGTTCTGTAATGAAAAATTTATGTAGAATCTCTTTCTGTTTTGCCGATCGTCTTTTTTCGGGGATACTGACTATCGCACTAAGTAACTGGCTTGAAGCGAGTTGAAAAACTTCCTTTGCGGTCAGTTCACGATCATAAATGCGAACTTCATCAATCATACCGGTAAATGCGGCACTGGAACTGCGGCGTCCAATGCGAAGTGGTTGTATTGTTTTGATTGAGCCTCGCAAAGTATCATGACGAACTTCAAGTGGTTGCGGTTTCCCATCAAGATAAATATGGATACCGCTCGCTTTTCCTGACCCATCGTACGTTACCATTACATGCTGCCAGCGGCCTGTTGTGATTGACGATTTCGTCATCACCTGAATCGCATCGCTGTTCCATTTATGAATAAGATGAACGACCGCTTTCCCTTTTCGTATCATCACATCAAAACCACGCAGGCTGTTTACATCGTCATTTTTCGAAATCAGGCAGGCAGGGGAGCCGGAGGTTAATTTCATCCACGCACCATATGAAAACGAATCGGTTCGTTCAAAATCGATCTCGCTTTCTACCTCTATTGCAGCATCGCCATCGAATTGAGCCGCTTTACCAAGCAAACCTTTCCGCAATTCAGGTTTCCCAGCCTGAGGTGATTTTTCCATATTAAAGTGTTCAATCATTCCATTACACGGAATTTCCGGCAAATGTTCAAGAACCGTTTTTTCCCATTTCGCTTGAGCTGCCTCAAGTTCCGGTCTTAATTGACTGAATTTAGATTTTGCTTTTTCAACTTCAATACGAGTTTTATTCAGACGAGCCGAATACTCTGGAGATAGTATTTTCAACAGTGGCGGAGAATTGCCATATGTTCTTTTTAAGCCGGTTTCTTTTATGCTGTTGAAAAACGCAAATAACTGGTAAAACTCTTCCTGCGAAATCGGATCGTACTTATGATCGTGACAGCGGGCACACCCCATGCTCATTCCGAGCCAGACGGTTGAAGTGGTTTTGACGCGATCCACTACATACTCGACGCGATACTCCTCATCGATCACGCCTGATTCCCGGGTTGTCATGTGATTTCGATTAAAACCTGTTGCGATTAACTGCTCTTCGGTTGCATTGGGAAGCAAGTCGCCTGCTAACTGTTCGATAGTAAATTGATCAAACGGCATATTGTTGTTGAACGCTTCAATCACCCAGTTTCGCCATCGCCACATCGAACGTTCGCTGTCGACGAAAAATCCGTTCGTATCCGCATAGCGGGCAGCATCGAGCCAGTATCTTGCCAGGTGTTCTCCGTATCGTTCTGAGTCGAGTAACCGATCAACGACTTTCTCGTAGGCATTGGGAGAGTCGTCTGCCAGAAACGCATCCAATTCTGCAAGCGTGGGCGGCAGGCCCGTTAAATCCAAAGAGACCCGACGAATCAATGTTTCGCGAGAGGCTTGCGGAGAAGGGGAGAGACCTTCGGCTTCCAGTCGAGCTAAAATAAAAGCATCAATTTCATTCTGCCCCCAGTTCGACTGCTTTGCTTCAGGAATTGCGGGACGTCTCGGTGGAATAAATGCCCAATGTTTCTGAAACTTTGCTCCTTGTGCAATCCACAAACGAATCAGTTTGATCTCATCAGCGGTAAGTTGCTTCTCACTTTCAACAGGCGGCATTTGCTCGTCTGCATCATCGGTTGTTAACCTGAGAAATAGCTCGCTTTTTTGCGGTTTGCCAGCCACTACAACGTGATAACCGCCACGATCAAGAATCAATTCCTGACCGTCATCAAGCCGCAAGTCTGCTTCGCGTGTTTTTTCATCAGGTCCGTGACAATGTAAACACTTATCAGTAAGAATCGGACGGATGTGCCGATTAAACTGCACAACTTCAGGCATCCGTCCAGCTGCAATGGAATCGTTCGCCAGGTAAAGCAGAAGCAAGATGCCTGGTGCAATTTTCATGATATGTCGAAACATCGTCATTGCTGTTTCTCCGATTGATTTTCCTGACGTTGCTTAGCTTCTTCGGCTCGGATCTTTCGGGCGGAAATACTTCGAAATTCCCAGGGTAGTTTCGCATTCGGAGGAAGTGAATCGAGAACCTGCTGTAAAGTGGTATGCGATTCTTCAGTTTCACGATCTCGGCATATCAGCTTACCGGTAATACTGTGCTGTTCGAGTGGGTCTTCGGAAAGATCGAAAAAATCGCCGGTGGAATAGAGTTTGAATCGTTGGTCACGAATAACTCGCGTTTTATAATACTGAGTGAAGCACCATTTTCGCCACGGGTTACTTCTTTGTTGCCCGAGTAATTGCGGGGCGAACGAACGGCCATCGTAAATAACGCCTGCCGGAAGAGTCGCCCCGGCTAGTCCCGCCAAAGTCGGCAAGATATCGCTGGCATCAATCAGATCATCACTTTCGCGACCGCCGGGAACCAGGGCAGGGCAGTTCACAATAAACGGCATGTTGATGCCGCGCTCAGTCAATGAATAAATACCTTCGCCAGATATCCGCCCGTTAATGCGCCCGCCCAAACTTTCGTAATCGTTCTGATCCGAACCGTTATCGGTGCCGTTATCAACCGCGATGAAAATAATTGTATTATCCCGTTGCCCACTTTCTTCTAACGACTTGACCAGTCGCCCGATTAAATGATCTGCATAGCGCAGCATCCCTGCAAAATGTTCTCGCCGGGTTAACTGTTCTCCTTTATTGAACGGAGTCGGCACAACCGGAATGTGCGTCAGGATGGTCGAATAATACGCAAAGAAAGGGCGTTCCCGTTTACGGCCCATGTAATCAATTAAATAATCGGTAAAAACATCCGGACCGAATTTGCCTGCGGTGTCGATCTGCTTCCCATCACGAATGATGTACGCATCCCAGTATCGTTTTTTATGTGCCGGATGTCCTTTCTTCCCTTCAGGAAACAGGCAATATTCATCGAAGCCATGTTTGTTAATCGCCTCTTTTTGTGCCGGATCGAATAGATCGTTAATCTGCCATTTTCCGGAAATGCAGGTATCGTAACCAGCCGATTTCATCACGCGAGCCATGCAGATTTCGCGATTCCAATCGAAGTAGCCGCCACCGTAAATCGCGGGGTCGTGATGCGTATGCCAACCCGTACGATGCGGATGCCGCCCCGTCAACAACATTACCCGCGTCGTGCTGCAAACAGGCGTGACATAAAAATTACGAAACTTCATACCGGTACGAGCCAGGCGATCAATTTCAGGCGTCTGATTCTCCTGCGATCCGTAACAGCGAAACCAGTCTTTGCCGACGTTGTCCAAAAGAATAAACAGCACATTGGGCTGCCGCGTATTCGTCTCGGATGCAATGACTGAATTGACTCCAGAGAACGCTACCATCATAGCGCCTACAGAGAATACCACTGCTTTAATTAGTTTCATCATCCCACTCTCAACTGAATAGTTACCACTTCGTCAGACACAACTTGACCTACGGTTTATTGTGCTGCAATCAATAGAAAAATAGTAGCATAGCGGGAGAGGAATTTCGAGAAT
>WFOZ01000398.1 GCA_015487825.1 Planctomycetaceae bacterium | reverse complement strand
TAAATGCGTGACATCTCCTTCAGGAATTTCAGCAGCAACAGAGCCTGCCTGGCCTGCAGATACAGTAGCTGGTCAAATACCAGACGGAACGGTTAACTGGGAACCGGTTGACAACCGCAAGCCGATTAAAGCGCTGCGGATAATCATTCGATTTCATGATCCGAACAGCGGTCAGATGCGGCAGATGACGATGGTCCATTCGTTCAATGAGGATTTGGAATAGGCGTTAGGAAAAAGTGTTTCTCGCCAAGACGCGGGGCACTTGGAGTTAAAAAGTATCTAAACCTGGGCGGGCATGTCTGAGGTGATCTTATGAAATGTCAACAGATTAATTTGGAATGCAAAATGCAAAATAGAAGTTCCGGGCAAAAATCGCAATCGGGTAGCGCTGCAACCTCTCGCAAGGGGGGAGCGGTGCTAATTATTGTGATTGCGATGACGGGCATGCTCGCGTTTCTGGGGCTCTTCTTTTTCTCGTTTGTCTCTGCAGAGCGAAATAGTGCTTCGATGTTTGCGGTTTCGACTCGTGAAATTACAGAGAGTGATTATTTTGATTTTGCCTTGCAACAAATTCTGATCGGCCCGACCAATGATCTGAAAAGTTCGGCATTGTACGGTCGTAAGTATTCGATGATTCCGAACATGCTTGGTTCGTTCGGTCCTGATTTGCGTCCCAACAGTATGCAGCCTTATACAGGTACCGGAATTAACGTGACTTTTTCGAGAGATGCTTTAGGTTTCCCCAATGATTCAAGTACAGCTAATGCCAGCTTTTCCTTTGATTACAATGGCGATGGGATTGGTGATGGAAAGATTCTGAATTTCAGTGCGGCTGCGAACCTGGATGGTGCGATTCCTTCTTCGCCGCTTGGGAATCAGTCTCACCCGGATTTTGTGCCTGATTTTGAGCCGGATGCCGGCTATACGTATCCGGATATCAACAGTATGTTTCTGGGTTATTTTTCGCTGATCGACATTGATCCTGCACCAGGTTCAGAAACGTTGCGGCGTGTCTGGATTCCATCGTTTCATCGGCCTCAGTATCTGCCTCGCAATGAAGGAGCCGGCGGTGGGGCATTAAGCGATTTATATACTGATCCGGTTTATCGAAATCGTGTTTTGCGCCCCCATAAACAATCCAAAGTTCGCTTAAGGCAGGGGGGAGCTTTCGTTACTGTTAACCGATATGTTCCTGCAGGTGGATTCCATACTTTTACGGGAGCCGCCGGCCCGGCAAACGGCTTTCCATTTCCATCTTTCGGGACAGGAGGAAACTACCGTGCCGGAATCTGGACTCATGGCGAGGCCGGCCACGCGAATATTTCGTATGAACCGAACAGCGCTCCTTTCGGTGGAGGGATTGATGCTGATAAATTGACCATCAATGGTAACGAAGCGATTCTGCTCGATCTGAATCATGGTGCAGAAGTTCTGGCGGATGGTCGCAAGCGGGTTCCAATTTTTGCGATTACAATTATGGATGCCGACGGATTGCTTAATTTGAATACGGGAGGAAATCTGTACGGAGAGCCGACTTCTTTAGTGCACGATCGAAATGGCACTCTTGGAGGGAATCCGTTTGGGAATAATACTTATATTTCCCGTTCCAATTTTGGCCTTTCGATGGGAGAAATCAATCCGGGACGTGCGTTTTATCGACCACTGGATTCACCCGGCGGTTCTGCACTGCTGCCTGCTTCCTACCAGAGGATGTTTGGGATTGATCTGAGTTCCTCACCTGTAAATCAGTTGGATATGTCAAACATGGAGTTGGCAAGATTACTGGTGGGAAAAGCGGATGGAAATACCACAGACGATACCGATGTTGTAGCAGGTCGCTGGGGAGATTCCAGCCTGATTGATTTCGCGGTGGAAACAGCCAGAAATAATGCAGGAAGTGCTACGGTCATTACTGCCCCGCAGCCCCCATACCCTTCTTACAGTCGGTTATCCGGATCGCTTTCTGCGGTTTCGTTTCCGGTTCAGTTTCCTGCTCCGGGACGCCCCGGAGATGATGACGACGACGATTACTATTCGGGAGGTGGCAAAGCTCGAATTCCGGGTGGCAGTTCTGCTGATCCTGTTTTCGGCAGGCTTGGTATTTCAATCCCTCCTTCGGTTCATCCCACAGATGAAATTGGAATTGGGCGTTACAGTTATCTTTCCGATTTTGGGGCTCTTCCTTTACAGTTTGCTACTCAAAATAATCGAGGGGCACAAAGGCGGGCAGCCAGTTCGACATCGTTTGATCTCTCAGCAATCGATGCTCACCAGAATAATCCAGGTCGCTGGGTCGATTACGGTGCAAGCATTACGGGGATTGGAGATGCTGCAGGGTTTGAATACCAATTACCGGTTGCGCCTTCTTCAGTACGACCGAATCTTAATGTTTCGTATCTTACTGCAGCAGCAACTCCTGTTGCAGGAGTGACTCCCTATTCACAGGCAGGCTATGAAGGACTGTTTGGCTGGGGGCGACTCAACAGGCATATTCATCGTTTCTCTTCGAGTGATCGGGAGTGGGGATCCTATCTGGCAGATGAGCCGGATGAAATTGCGGTGGAGCCTGCATTTCGTAATTTGAATAACGATGCACTGTTCTCTGTCAACGATATGGCATTTCTGCATATGTCCAACAGCGATTGGTCGGCATTGAATTCTCCACCGAACCGACTGGAAAAATTACTGGAATTCAACTTTGAACGTTTGGGGTTGAATGGTGTGCCGGCTACCGAACCAACAACCGGCTTTACTGCTACAAACAGCATGCTGGTCAGAAGCCAGTTTACCACCGATAGCTGGGAC
>WFOZ01000397.1 GCA_015487825.1 Planctomycetaceae bacterium | reverse complement strand
GAATGAACCAGCCGTGCTGGGCGATTCATTCTGTAGGAGAATTGATTATTTGTAACTGTTCAGCAATGTTTGGTTATTGCAGAAATTAAGGGTGTTTGTAGGGTCCGCTACCCGCGGACCACCGCAGAAACAGGGGGATCCACCTCCCATCGTGGTCCGCAATAGCGGACCCTACGCCTACGCTGAATAGTTACGATGCGGAGTTTTTCTATGACTTATTTCTAAGGCATAATTTTAACAAAAGCAGGCTTCAACTGGGTGAATCGTTCATAAATTGTGGCAAATAGGTGCCGTTTCGGTCGATCAATAGATGGAACAGGCAACGGAACTTCCTTATGCGATCGGTGTAAAGCCGTTGAAAAAGAGCTCTTTTGATGTCGGATATGCTTGATGGAGCTTGCATTATCTGAAGATTTGAGCCAGAATTGGCGCTTCGAAATATGAGAAGCAATTGAAATGAGAGCTTTGAAGATCATTTCGATAGAGAAATATGATAAATTTTGAGACCCTTGAGGGGAGGTGAAATTGCGTGGTAAAGTTGCGTCTTCGTGATGGCGAATCGGTGAATGATGCTGTGAAACGTTTCCGAAAACTGGTTGAACACAGTGGTATTAAAAAGGAAATGCGTCGTAGAGAGTACTTCGAAAAGCCGAGTGAAACAGCCCGCCGGGCTCGCCGCCGAGCAGAACGCCGCGAGAAAATGAATCGTCCCCGTTAGGTAAGATTCTGGACTACGGTAATTAATAAGAGCACACCAATTGAATTGGTGTGCTCTTTTTTCATCTCTATGGCCCGTAACACCAGGCGCGGGTCGATTTTAATAGTCGTCGATCCGCTCTCCACCGTTACGTGTTGACAGATTGCCGAGAATACGACGGTCAATCACTTTGCTGATAGTCTGGACGGAACCATCAACCATTGCAAAAACAACGATCCCATCGTGAAAACTTCCAAAAGTAAATACTTCGTTCCCGCCGCCGGAAGAAGAAGGGCCGGTCCCGTTCAGGATATCGTCGAATGGCCTGGAACTATTATCATTCGGATGAGTATTAAACGTACAGCAGCTTAAACCATCTCCCCAGAACCCAAACAGCGAATCTCCGATAAAGAGTGTATTAGAGGTTCCATCGGAAACATCCCGGAATGTCACAGCACTGTTTCGATACATCATGCCGTTAGTGATTGGCCCGCCGGTAGAACCCGGTGCATTACCTCGACCGGCTACGCCCCGGTAAGTGGAAAAGGCAAATCCCTGCGGACGAGTACTGGGTAGAACAGCACTGGGGCAGACGTAGCTTTCCATCGAAATTTTAATGCCGGCGATATTACTCGGATTGTTGATTTTGAACTGTCTGGTATCAAGGCCTGTTTTGACATCCCCTTCTACCTGGGCAAGCATCAATGCCTGCCAGCTCCAGAGATTATCGATATTCCACTGCCTGACCTGATAGTTAGGTCTGCCATCAAGGTTAAATACGGCAGGTTCATTGAAGCTTAAAGAAAGTGTCAACAAAAACTGTGCTTCCAAAGCAGTGTAATTGATATTGGTCCCATCAATGAATCCATCCCCGTCAACGTCTTCGTTAACATCCAGGACACCATTATTATTCACATCACCAACCGGCGGTCGAATGTATCCAGAAGGGAAACTGCCATGAGCGTCTGCATAATTGTGAGTCGCCAGTGCCAGCTGCTTGAGATTGTTAATACAGGAAGATCGCCGCGCTGCTTCACGGGCCCGTTGAACAGCCGGGAGCAGTAGCGCGGCCAGAACTGCAATAATCGCAATAACGACAAGCAGTTCGATTAACGTAAAACCCCGTCGCTGGCTCTGTGCTTTTATTTGATATGAGGGCATCATTATCTCCCGTAGAATTTTTCCAAATACTCCTGGCCATTGTTGCAGGCAAAACGGACGCATTTCGTCAATGGGATTTTTTCAAACAAGGCCCACACAAACCCCATCAGGCAGAACTTCAGTCTACCAACGTAAAATCACATTTGCAAATCCCGAATCTTCCACGGACTCACTTCTAAGGCAAAAAGTCCCTGACTCTCAGCGCAGACCAACCCCTCTATTGATTAACGCAAATCAGACCAGACTATCTACTACAAAAACAAAAAAAACGGCGAAAACCAGCAAATCTCACTCTTTTTAGCGAGGTTAAAGGTGATTTCACTCAAAGTGGTTCATTTATCCCTGAACCAGCCCCGCTTGCCGGTTCAATCGTCTTCGGTATGCCGGCGCGGTATTATTTGGTAGAAATGTACTGTTGATCTGCCCGCGCAGGGGCAGCAGGCCCAATATTACTATCGATCATTTTCTTTGCGTCTTACGCAAATTTCTGAGGTTCCATTTTAGTTACGGCTATTAAAAGGAACAGCCGTGCTGGGGAGACAGGCTGAATGATGAGTTTAATTCGATTAACTTCTATGATCGCATTCACTGCTGCCGGCCTGCTTTCACAGCCGATCTCGGCTCAGGAGCCAGGTAAACCGACGGTACCATGGGCAGTGCTGAAACCGGCGGCGGACCAGATGCCGCTACCGAATACAAAGCCGCTCACCGAAACCGGCGACCTGACTTCAAAAATGATTGCCGGTATGGATCGCTTTTTGCTCCAACAGATTGCACAGGCAGAGATTGAGCGTCCCCGACAATGGAACCGAAATCTATCCTCTCACGAAGCGTATGTTCGTTCTATCGAAACGAAACAAAAAGAACTTTCTGCGATTCTGGGCCTGACTGATCCGCTTGTTTCAGGAGACCGCTTTGCTTTTCTGGGACACATCCATGATGAAGGTTTTAGTTTTACCATTCACGAAGTAACCTGGCCTGTATTGGATGACATGAACGGTGCCGGATTGTTGCTTGTGCCGACTGGAAAAATATTGGGCGATGTGATTGCAGTTCCCGAAGCGGATCAGATTCCAGAAGACCTCATTTCCTGCGATAATATGAGTGATGCTTACGCCCAGCAACTGGTTCGTTCCGGATTTCGTGTTCTGATTCCCACGTTGATTAACAGGGAAACGAACCGATGGAAAATGAGTAATCGGGAATGGGCTCATCGTCCCAGCTTTGAACTTGGTCGAACGTTGGCCGGGTACGAAGTGCAGAAAATTTTAGCTGCTATCAACATTCTGAAACAGACAAGCAGGACAGGCAATCGCCCGCTGGGTGTTATTGGCTGGGGTGAAGCAGGACGACTTGCTTTGTATGCTGCCGCGTTGGATTCCCGTATCGATAGTGCTGCGGTTTGTGGTTACTTCGCCTCTCGACAAAATCTCTGGCAGGAACCGGCTGATCACAATCTGTTTGGTCTGCTCAATTCATTTGGCGATGCAGAAATCGCCAGCCTGATCGCACCACGTACGTTAATCATCGAAGCTGGCCAGTATCCGGCTTACTATTACCGAGCCAGTTCCGAGAATGGTCTGGAAGTTGTTGAAGATCGTTACACCGCTCTCAAAGGCAAGCCCGGCAAATTACACATTCCTGTACAGAAAGAAATCAAAGAAGAGTTTGCACGAGCCGAAAGTTATGTCGCCTCCTTGAAGCCCGAAAAACCGACACTGGAGTTGATCGAAACGAAATCCGCAGTTTCAAAAGAAACGCTTAGCGCTTTTATTCTCAGTTTGAATTCGAAAGCCCCTTTGAAATTCGAAATAAAACAGGTGGATCTGGCATCTCGAAGTCGCGCCAGCCAGCGACATGACGATCAATTGGCAGAAATCCTGCGTCACAACCAGCGTCTGTTACAACTTGCCTATGAATCCAGAATCGCCTTTATGAAAAATGTGAAAACGGATTCCGTGGAAAACTTCGAGCAATCAACCGAGGCATATCGGAAAATTTTCAGAGAAAAAGTGATCGGCGAATTTATCCTGGATCTTCTCCCCGCGAACGCTCGTTCTCGAAAATATCAGGAAGGTCCGAAAACAATCAGCTATCAGGTGGAACTGGATGTCTTTCCCGATGTTACCGCGTATGGAATTTTGACATTGCCCAAAGATTTGAAACTCGATGGCTCAGAAAAACGCCCGGTCGTGGTTTGCCAGCACGGGCTTGAGGGGCGTCCAAGTCATACCGTAGGCGAAAAAGGTTATAGAGCTTACAAATCCTTTTCGACTCACCTGGCGGAACGGGGCTTCATCACCTTCGCACCGCAAAACCCTTACGTTCTGTTTGATCGTTTTCGCACGCTGCAATTCAAAGCTCAATCGATCGGGCGTACTCTGTTTTCGATTGCAGTACCTCAACATCAGCAAATAACCGATTGGTTGAAAACTCTTCCATTTGTCGATGGCAAACGGATTGCTTTTTACGGGATTTCTTACGGCGGAAAATCGGCGATGCGAATTCCGCCGCTCGTTCAGAATTATGCCCTGTCAATCTGCTCTGCAGACTTTGGAGAGTGGGTCTGGAAAACCGCCGCGACTGATAAGCTCTCTTTGCGGTACAGCTATACCAATAAGGGTGAGTACGAAATTTTCGAATGGAATCTTGGCAGCACATTCAACTATGCCGAAATGGCCGCACTCATTTGCCCGCGCCCGTTCATGGTGGAACGTGGCCATTTCGACGGCGTTGAACCGGATGATCGCGTCGCTCAGGAATACGCCAAAGTTCGGTTTTTGTATCAGGCTCAATTGAAAATTGGAGATCGGGCCAGAATCGAGTTCATCGCCGGACCACATGCGATTCACGAAAAAGGCTCTTACGAATTTCTACACAAACATCTTCGCTGGCCCAATCCGAAAAAATAACCGGATTTTTCTCGTTCCCAAGCAGAAACTTGGGAACGAGTTGAACCCGGCGCTGTCCAGTTAAAGTTCAATATTTTATAGACAATGCGAAGGGTTCTTTGCGAAAGTTTTTTCTCTGTGCCTCGGTGGTTTTATTAAATTTTCCTGTTTGGCCTCGGCTTCGCAGGGTTGGGATTACCGCAAAGGATCGCCTGTATTTCCTTCGCACAGCTCATAGAATCGTGGCACTTGGCAGGCAAGAAGAACTCGCATAAAGGTGTGTTACGATGCTCCTGCAAATTTTAAGGTTAGTAAAATGGAAACCGAACAGGAATGGTTTGATGTGGTTGATGAGCAGGACTGTTTTATTCGAAAAGCGCCGCGTGCTGAAGTTCACCAAAATGGTCTGCTACATCGAGCTGCGCATATCTGGGTATTTAACAGTGCAGCAGAGTTGTTGATTCATCGACGAGCTGCGGGGAAAGAAGAGGAGCCACTCAAGCTGACTTCATCGGCCTGTGGGCATCTCAGCGCGGGGGAGAGTTACGTACAAGCTGCGGAACGGGAATTGTTTGAAGAACTTGGCCTGCGGGCTGAATTAAAGTTCCTGCACAAAATCCCTTCAGGTCCGGAAATCGGCTACGAACATACGGCCCTGTTTTCCTGTCATAGCGACGAAACTCCGACTCCCGACAAGCGTGAAATCATTTCGTACGAATATCTCAACCTTAACGAACTGAAAAAGCAGATTGAGCAGCACCCCGAAGATTTCACCAATCCGTTTCGCTTGTTTTTCACGTGGTATTTGCAATCACTTCCCGAGGTTAAATAATGAAAACCATCGAATCAGCAAAATTATTTTTGGATCAGCAGAGTAATATCGCTATCTGGTACGCAGAGTATGAAGACCGTAGCGAGGCGATTCGGTTTGCGAATGAAAAGTTTTCGCAAACCTTTGGTATCCCGGTTGAACAGATCATCGAAAAATCACGCTACCACCTTGTCAACCCGCCACAAACGCCTGCCGAAACAATCGAGCAGTACAGAAACGAAGATTTTGTAGCGATGGAGCAGGGCTGTTTTTTCAGTTGCAGCCCTTTCGAGCCGGGTAAAGATATCATTGTGGTCAAAATTCGATTCGATCAGGGTATTCTTGGCTTGTTCAAAATTGTCGATGCAAAACAGGACCAGTCGAATTTCGAGTTGCAAAATCTGGATGAAGAAATGGCAGTCATTCTGCAGCAGTTGCGCCCCGAGTCTCTTTGAGGAAAACGAATTCGTTGCAGCCCAGACCGTTGGTCAGTTTTTTTTGTTTTAGTTTGAAGCCACGTTGTTGATAGAAT
>WFOZ01000396.1 GCA_015487825.1 Planctomycetaceae bacterium | reverse complement strand
GTTCCAGATAGATGATTTTTGTCACCAGTCGATCATTCACGGCTGCCTGAATATCGGCTGCGGTAATTTCGACCGGTAACGGATACTTCTGCTTCAACCCGGCTGGGGGATGCAAACGGTCGATCAGCTCGATGGAGGGAAACAGTTCAACTCCCGGAAACTCGGGGATTTCTGAAATACGAAACCGATAAAGCGGTCCGACGAGAAAGCCAGCTTGTGCAGGGGCTGCGAGATCGTATTTTTGCTTGGTTTGTGGCTGGGTAACAGTTACTTTGCCACCACCGGGCAGTCTGATTTGCACCGGTTGAAAATAGTGCATATCCGCCCTGCCTAAGGCACCGGCCCATTGACCAGCTACTCCGGGAGGCGTGGTTTGACTTAACGGATGATAATAAGGCGACCCATTGAATTGTGCGCCATTGAACTGGGGCTGTGCTTCGACAATTGTCGCTGAGAACAGGACATAACAGGTACCCAGAAGTACGAGAATAATGGTCGTTTTCATGATTGCCTGCAGGGAATAAATGAGGCGTAGGAAGGGGAGATTGTAATTCACATGGGGTCCGCTATTGCGGACCGAATGATCAAGCAACCTCTATTTTGGTCCGCAATAGCGGACTCTACAAACTGGATGGGATAACATCAGTCCAGGGATTTGGGTGATGTCAATTGTTCGTGATGAACGGGGAAGGGACTCTTGAAGGGAAGGTAGTATATCTTGTTGTCGAAATTTAGAAAAGATCGCTTAGCCGCATCGAACTGATACGGCTAAGCGGTTTATCGTCAGTCATTTATTGCCTTGGTTGTGCGCCGGGTGGGCAGTAACCGCCCTGTCCGCCGCTGTTCCAGGCTGGTTCAGAAAGATCGTTCGGTCCGTAAACTGGATGTTTTTCGGTGTATTCCATGTACTTCACAGGATGAGGCATGCGAATGCCTGGTGTGTGTCGTACATCAGCCCGGAAGTGCTCGACTGGTCTTCCAACATCGACTTTTGTCATGCTGTTGATCGTGTGAGACTTCAAGCTGGCTGGTCCGCCGTAAGGCAGGTGTGGAGGACCGGCCAAGCCGATTGGTGTACCGCTGCGTGGCATTCCCCAGGCTTGGACTCCACCAACCCCGGAAACGGGATTGTAAGGGGCACCGCCAGGATAAGAAGGACCACCCATGACCATCGCGTTAGGCATTCCCGAAGGAATTCCCGCTGGGCCGATTGGCATTGGTTCAACAAACTGACCTTGTTCGCCATCCACTTTTTGAATGTGAGAGACGGCAGTAACTGGTGCACCGTTTTGACCGGGCATTTCCAGGTCCATGTTACCAATTCTCAGCACCGCCATAATGGTACCACGTCGGTCGGCTTCGCTGACAGGATCGACACCGGGATCAAGTCGTGTAGAAACGAGCGTTTCAACACCGGCAATCGCCAGTTCCTGGAATTTAGGTTCTGGCAGGTAGATAACTTTAGTGACGAAGTTGTTCGTTTCGATTTGATCGAGGTCTTCATCTGTAATTTGCAGCGGCACACTGTTATGCGTCAGATAAGCATCTGTCGTCGGGTGAGCCGGGTAAACTTGCAAAGTTGGGTACAGGACCAGACCTTCACGACCAGGAATACTGGTTGCTTTGAGGCGGTACGTTGCTCCTTGACGGAAATTGTAACGTCCGGGAGCCATCATCTGGTTTTCAGCAAAGCCTTCACCAGCCTGCCAGCCAACCATCATTCCAGCAGGGCCGACAAATCGAACCTGTGAAGTTCGAGGAATCATTTGTGGTGGTGCAGGGGCCATTTGAGGCATAATGGCAGGATAAGGCAAGTCGACCATCGGGCCGGGCCGCTGCATCATTGCTGCAGGGGGTGCGTGATATTCGCCTTTACCGATCACCTGCTGGCCATCCACGGCGCAGCCGACACACACGACGACCAGTGTGCCTAAGGCCAGGAAATAATACTTCATCTTGAGTCCTTTTTCGTGATTTGGCCGGAGACCTGTATCAGCCGATGCCTTGAAAAACTGTTCTTTGGTTCATTGACCAGATACCGAGAGATTGACATCGACTTAACTCTCGACTCTCTCATACACTCCCGCAACATTTGAGTCATACAAAAATCGTGCGGATCTTCTTGAAACATGCGTGTACAACCACGCCAAACAGAAAGAAAACACTTCCTGTAACTTATATGTCGGTCAATTGACGTCTGGAATCTTTGGATTCTTTGGAAAATTCGGTATTTTCAAGAGAACATGAAAAAACTGCGCAGCTTAACATTCCCTGCTTTAATCCTGGCGGCTTCCCTGGTGGGAGTTGCTGTATGGATCTCTATGTCCCCTGAGAAGCTCGAGACACTGAGGCAGTTCGCTCGACAAAAGAGCGAAAAAAAGCCTGAAATAAAGGGGATAGAAAGTGAATCCTCTAATGGCGAGCTGGCATCCGGGCGTTCCCAGACAGTAAACGGAAACAGTCTGGTTCGCCGTTCCCGCCTGATGATGCAGGAAAATATCGCCTCTTTCTCTGCCGAGATTTTGCAAATAATACAAACTCCCGAACGAACTTATCAGGCAACAGGAACATACATTCAGACTTCCAGATTACAATCGCGACTGGAAATCAACATGGAAGTCAAAGGGATTCAGGGGCGTTTGCTCCAGGTTTCCAATGGTCAGGTTATCTGGACGGTACGAGAATTAAAAAATCTGCAGCAAATTCGCCCGGTTAGCAACAAACAGGATTTTTCCGGATTGGAATTGCGAATTGAACGAGTCGATCTGAAGCGATTATCTGATTTTGCTGAAGCTCAGAATGTTCCTGTTACCGATCCCCGATTTGCCAGAGAGTTCTCTGCAGGGATTCCAGGGTTACTGGCTGCTTTGGAAGCGGAAATGAACTTCACGATTATTAAGCAGGTCACTCTTCAGGGAGTTCTTCACTATATTGTACAGGGAGAATGGAAAACTCCGATTGATCAGCGTCAGTTTTCCGACAGTTTTTCTGCCGTGGCCTTCGCGGGAGAAGTACCGCAAAGAGTGCGTCTTTATCTTCGAGCCAGCGATTTAATGCTGGCCAGATATCTCTGTTTGAAAAAACGCTCCGATGGCAATGGCTGGATTGCTCTACTGGCAATGGAACTTTCCAAAATCGTCATCAACGAATCAGTTAATCCATCGACGTTTCATTACAGTCCTACGGGTGACCAGGTCCCTAAAGACGTGACTCACAAATACCTGGGGCGTCTTGAAAAGGTATTTGAAGTGGAAAAGTAAGTCGGGCATAACCTGAATGACATAATTAAGCATCGGTTGAACAATTACTGTCGGATTTTATCTAATTTGTTTGGCCTTCAGCCAAGAAAACAGAACATCAAAGTTACGGCAGTTATTGTTCAAGCGATCCTGACTGGACAGCGCCAGGTTCAACTCGTTCCTAAGCTCCTGCTTGGGAACGCACGGCTGGGAAGGTCCTGCTTCCCGCGTGTTTTCGTTCGTTTTGGATGATTTTTAGTTCCGGCGTGAAGCAGGAGCTTCATTCCCTTGCGTTCCCAAGGTGGACCTTGGGAACG
>WFOZ01000395.1 GCA_015487825.1 Planctomycetaceae bacterium | reverse complement strand
AGTTCAATTACTTCGTTGATGACTGCGAGCCGATTGTCGGTATTGCATTCAATTTTTCGTAGAGCGTTCAAGGTGCTTAAACCGAGTAAGTTTCCAAGCGGTTCTGCATCGCGGGGGTAATCGACATCTTTGTAATGAGCCGGGTTGATATCTCCTCCACATCCTTGCAGGAACAGGGCGACTGTTTCTTCGCCGAGATTATTTTCGATCACACGAGACGAAAAACCGGTGATATCAGCCGTGTTGCCGCCGCTGGGGACTCCCTGAATCGGATGGCACGCAAACTGATAAACGACCGCCAGGGTTCGCCCGTCAGCTCGATTCAATCGCAAAATTCCAATTTCCGGATCGACCGGCCCAACTTTTGCAACCTCGGCATCGGGAGGAAGTGAATACGCATGGCGCACATCGATTTCGGTCCCATCAGCCATTTGAAGCCTGCGGTTTTCCATGATGCGATCTTCATGCCCGCTGCCAACTCCAATGACCACCGGCACCATATTTGCAGCCGCCTGCTTAATCGCCTGCACGGTCAGTTGTTCGTGTTCATCACAGATAACCGCATGACAATGGCTTGCATTAAACAGCATATTTTGCGGCTTGATGTTTAACTCTTTTTCAATTTGCGCCCGGACATTGCCGAGGTAACTGTTTTTGATGCGACCGATTTCTCCAATGGCGACCGCATCGACAGAAACAATCACCGCGGTCGTTTCATCATTTTTTATGACCAGTGCCCGGACATAAATTCGGTCGTTAATCAGACCGTTCGGGTGAGTGATGTCCACCTTGGCAACCCCTGCGCTGAGAGCATCTGCAAAAGCAGTACCTGTTGAGAACAACGCTCCCACAGCAACAAAGAGGCAGAGAATACCTTTAATGAAAATATTGATCATGATTGTCCTCATTCGATGTGACATTTACTCGCAAGGGTCCGCAATGCAAATAGTAGGATGGTGCGGGAGCACCTGTCTTTCTACACATAAGTATTTTCGGTTAAGGGTGGCTGATTAGTCCCGGAGGGACAAAACTTATGCATCAACGACAGATACAAGCACGACCATCCTACTTTTCCTTCTTTTTTCTCCGTAATTTCGTGCATTGGTGGTCATTATAAATTTGGTTGCGACTATGCCGCGGTGGGTTATCAGGTATTATTTTTCCGGCAGGCTTTCAGGACGTCACTAAATCTGTAAAGTATTACTCAATGAACTCTGCAACAATATTTCCTTATGATACCGGAACTCATTATGAATTTACACGCTGGAGCAAAATATCGTTCTTTTTGGATGCTGCTGACGAGCCTGGTCATCGTCGTAGCCTCTTTTTCTACTGCTCCCGGACAACTGTTGATTGCTGGCGAAGCGAGAGAGAGTCTGCTGGAAGAAACTTCGAAACTTCGCTGGTACAAGGGGAACATGCACACGCATTCCCATTGGAGTGATGGCGATGATTATCTTGAAATGATCGCGTTGTGGTACGAGAAACATAACTATCAGTTTCTGGTTTTCACCGATCATAATGTGCTTGCTGATAAAGAACACTGGGTCGGTGTCGAAAAAAGCAAAGGGGGAACAAATGCCTATGAAAAGTTAATTAAGCAGTATCCCGACTGGGTCGAAACTCGCACGGTCGACGATAAACTGCAAGTGAGGTTGCGCAAGTTTTCTGAAGTGGCTAAACGATTCAACAAGCCGGAAAAATTTCTGCTGATTCAGGGAGAAGAAATCAGCGACATTTTGGGGAAGAGAATTCCGATTCACCTGAATGTCACCAACTTGAAAGAGTTAATCATTCCGCGAGGAGGAAAAACCGTTGCCGAGGCAATTCAGAACAACGTCAATGCAGTCATGATACAACGGCAACTAACCGGGCAGCCGATGATCATCCATCTGAATCATCCGAACTTCTATTACGCGATTACCGCAGAAGATTTGATGCGGGTTGTCGGAGATCGTTTTTTCGAAGTTTATAACGGGCATCCTTCTGTTCATAATAAGGGAGATGAAACCCATCCTTCGACCGAGCGACTGTGGGATATCATTCTGACAAAACGGATTGCAGAATTTGAATTGCCGATGATGTATGGGATCGCCACCGACGACGGCCACAACTACCATAACATCCCCAGCAGAGACAGCGAGCCGGGTAGAGGATGGGTGACTGTTCTGACAGACAAGCTCGAAGCCGGTTCGCTGATCAAAGCGTTGGAAGCCGGGAAGTTTTATTCATCCAGTGGTGTAGAGTTAAAGAAGATTCAATCAGATGACAAACAACTTCATATCGACATCGTTCCTGCACCCGGCGAAACTTACACCATCGAATTCATCGGCACTCGAATCGGTTACGACAGAACGAGCCATCCGGTACTCGATAAAGAGGGCAAGGAAGTCCGCACGACTCGCATTTACAGTAATGATATTGGTGAGATCCTGAAAACCGTCAAGGGAAACAGTGCTACCTACAAATTTCAGGGAAACGAAATTTATGTCCGTGCCCGTATCACATCGAGTAAAAAACATCCCAATCCTGCTGAGGTCGATGATTTCAAAATGGCCTGGGTGCAACCGGTGCTGTTGAAAAAAGGAGAGGAACTCAAAGAGAAACCGATCACTTGCCAAGGAGCTTATCGTCATCATTTGCAGGGGTTCGATCTTAATCAAAACGCGATCTATTGGAGCTACACCACGCAATTAGTCAAAACAGATCGGGCTGGCAAACTGCTGAAGAAAATCCCGGTTCCCAATCATCATGGCGATTTATGTGTGCATAAGGATCGCGTTTATGTTGCAGTCAACCTGGGGAAATTTAACGACCCGAAAGGAAATGCAGATTCCTGGGTTTACGTTTACGATGCCGACGACCTTTCGCTGATTTCCAAACATGAAACGCAGGAACTTTTTCACGGGGCAGGGGGGATGGGATACCACGAGGGCCGTTTTTATCTCATTGGTGGTTTGCCGGATGCTGTTGAGGAAAATTACGTTTACGAATATGACGAGAAATTTCAGTTCGTAAAAAAGCACATCATCAAAAGTGGGCACACACATCTGGGAATCCAAACCGCAACCTTCGCTGATGGCAAGTGGTGGTTCGGCTGTTACGGCTCTCCGAAGATTCTGCTAGTTACAGATACACAGTTTAACCTGCTGGGCCGGTATGAATTCGACTGTGCGTATGGCATCGCCTCAGCCAGCACTGGACGACTCTTTTCAGCAAAAAACATACGCAACAAGCAAAAAGAACACATCGGCTCAATTCACTTTGCAGTACCGGATGAGAAAAACGGGCTGAAATTTCTTGAGTCTGACTGAAATAAACAGTAAAATCGGGAACTGACTATTCTTCATCAGGGGCAATGACTAATGATGATCTTTGGCTCTTTCGACAGGCATACAAAACAGAGTCTGCGCATCTTTTCTATTCTGGGTGCCGTCCTGTTTTATTCAGCAGGTGTTGATGCGGCAGATCGCACCATCGATTTTGTAACTGATGTTGAACCGATTCTGCATGAACATTGCTATCGATGTCATGGCGAAGTTCAGGATAAGGGAGGTTTGCGACTCTCCCGTCGGGCTGCTGCCTTTGGCGTTGCAGATTCTGAGGAACCGATCATACTTGCGGGCAAGCCGGATCAATCTCTACTCATTGTACGCATTATCGATTCTGATGCCGGCGATCTGATGCCATCCGATGGAGATCCGCTTTCAAAAGAAGACGTGGAAACATTAAAACTCTGGATTCAACAGGGAGCCAACTGGCCAGATTCCGCAGCGGTCGCAAAGCATTGGGCCTATCAACCGATCACCAGACCAATCGTTCCCAAAATTAAAAATCACAACTGGCCTTTGAATCCGGTTGATCATTTTATCGCCCGCAAACATGAACAACAGGGGATTACTCCGGCCTTGCAAGCGGAAAAAACTCGCTGGATCCGTCGGGTTTCTCTCGCTTTGACGGGGTTGCCTCCGACATTGGAGCAACTCGATTCCTTCCTGAATGATTCCTCGGACTCGGCTCACGAAAAAGTTGTTGATCGGCTGCTGGCCTCAAAACGCTTTGGTGAAAAATGGGCAACCGGTTGGCTCGATTTGGCTCGATATGCAGACTCCAACGGTTTTCAGGCCGACCAGATTCGAGACAGTTGGGCCTACCGCGACTGGGTTATCAATGCATTGAACGATAACATGCCTTTCGATCAGTTTGTCGTCGAGCAGCTCGCAGGCGATCTGATTCCGAATGCAACTTTCCAGCAGAAAGTTGCGACCGGATTTCATCGTACCGTCACCTGCAACGTTGAAGCTGGCGTGCATCCGGAAGAAAACCGCACGAACCAGATTATAGATCGTGTCAACACGACAGGAGTTGTTTTTCTGGGAACCTCGCTCGTTTGTGCCCAGTGCCACGACCACAAATACGATCCCTTTGACATGGAAGATTATTATCAACTGTTTGCTTACTTCAACAATACACCCCTGGAAGTAAAAAAAACCGGAGGCGTTACCTGGGATTTTTATGGCCCCAAGATGGATTTGCCTCTTTCCTCCGAGATACAAAAACAAAGGGAGGATCTTGGACTTCAAATCGTGGACCTCGAAAAGACGCAAACAGAACTCATCAGCCAAGTCAAAAAAAGCTATCCTCAATGGTTAAAGCAGATCGCAGTTGTCGATTCCCAAAACCAATGGCGTACTTTATCTATCCAAAAGTTTTCTTCAACAGGAGAAGAAGAATCTGAAATTCTGGATGATGGCTCAGTCCTGGTAACGGGTACTATTCCAGACAGAACAGCCTATGAAATCCTGGCCAATTCAGACTTACCTCAAATTACTGCCATTAAACTTGAGGGCCTGACACACGAAAAACTTCCGGGCAGCGGCCCAGGTCGTGGTGACGAAGATCGAGCAAATTTTATTCTCAGTGAATTCAGCCTTCAGGTTCAACAGGACCAGCAACTCGATAGCGTTCCGTTCAGCAATGCCACCGCAGATTTCTCTCAAGTCAACTGGGATGTTTCAGGTGCGTTTGACGGGGATCCCAAAACAGGCTGGGCCATTGCCCCGGAATTTCATAAATCTCACTGGGCGATCTTTTCGCTTGCAAGTCCACTGAAGTTGAACAATAGCTCTCAACTGAAATTGAGATTAGAGCAGAACTACGGGCAGGGACGTACAATTGGTCGGGTTCGACTGTCTGCTTATTCCGGCGATTTAAGCATGTTGAACACTCCAGGCGATTTGACCGAATTGGCTCGGAAAGAGAAACGGTCCCAAAAGGAAGAACAGAAGCTGCTGACTTATTTTCAGGATCAAAATGTTGAACTGGTCAAGCTGAAAAAACAGATAAAAACAGTTCAGGCACAACTGAAAAAAACAGATCCTCCCACAACTTTGGTGATGGTCGAAATGGACAAGCCCCGGGAAACGCATATTCTCAGCCGAGGGGACTACCTCTCGCCGCGAGAAAAAGTGACAACCGGAGTCCCGAAATTGTTTGGGGCCGGAGATGACTATTATCCTCCGAATCGTCTTGGACTTGCGCAGTGGATCGTTTCTGATCACAATCCGCTGCTCCCGCGGGTCACAGTCAACAGGTGGTGGGCAGAATTATTTGGCCGGGGGATCGTCACAACAATGGAAGATCTTGGCTCTCAGGGCGAACCGCCTACACATCCGGAACTTCTTGATTGGCTCGCCAGCGAACTGAAATCGAATGGCTGGTCGATGAAGCATGTTCTAAAGACGATTGTACTTTCTCAAACCTACAGACAATCTTCACAGTTCACTGCCGAATCTAACAAGGATCCCGAGAACAAATGGTGCTCGCGAGGCCCACGTTTTCGTCTTGCTGCAGAATTCATTCGAGACAACGCACTGGCGATCAGCGGACTGCTTTCTGATAAAATGGCTGGTCCTCCTGTGATGCCGTTTCAACCTGACGGGATTTGGCGATCCATCGGAAGAAACCAGCCCAAGTGGATCACCGCAAATGATGAAGACAGATTTCGCAGAGGAGTTTTCACCGTCTGGAAAAGAGATGCGCCTTACCCTTCATTTGTCAGCTTTGATGCTCCGGATCGAACGGCCTGCGTGGTGAATCGTTCCAAAACAAATACACCACTACAGGCACTGACCCTGCTCAACGATCCGGCTTATTCTGAAATGGCGTTGGGCCTGGCGATGCGAATGCTCAATGAACCCAAGAGACACACAGACCGTGATCGAATCATTTATGGATTTCGGCTTTGTACTTCCAGAGAACCAAAAACCGAAGAAATCGATATTCTTCTCGATCTGTTACAACAGGAACGGGAAACAATCAAAAAGAATCCCGATTTAGTAAAAGAAAGAGCAGGGCTCAAACTGCCGGGCTTCCCACATAAAACAGACAACTCGCAGGAACTGGCGGCTTGGTTCGCCATTTCGAATACTTTACTGAATCTGGACGAAACGGTCACACAATAATTTCACAGTTTTGAATGCAGACGTAGGGTCCGCTATTGCGGACCGACATTGGCGATTGGGGTTCAATGGTTAATCGATGGTCCGCGGGTAGCGGACACTACGTCAACGCTGAATCGTTACCATTTTTGTTTGGTTTCGGTTTCTCCGAGTTAGGATACTTCTCATGCACAATGTCAATCCGTTGGACGCCCGGGAGTTAACCCGCAGGTATTTTCTGCAGAAATCAGGTGTTGGTCTGGGAGCCTGTGCGCTTTCAACACTTTTTCAGCAGGACTCGCAGGCTCGAGGAAATCAGTCTCCCCTGGCAGTGAAATCACCACATTTTCCCGCTCGCGCCAAATCAGTGATCTACATTCACCTCGTGGGAGCACCTTCGCATCTGGATTTGTTCGATTATAAACCGGAGTTGCAAAAACGGAGTGGGCAACTTTGTCCGGATGAATTTTTCGTCGGAAAAAAATTGGCATTTATCCGCGAGCAGCCAAAACTGCTTGGTACGCCCAAGGATGCCCAGTATGAATATCAAAAATGCGGTGAGTCCGGACTCGACATTTCCAATCTGATGCCTCATCTGCAAACGGTCGCAGACGAAATGACCGTGATTAAAACGATCACGACCGATCAGTTTAACCATGCTCCCGCTCAATTGCATCTTCTGACCGGCTTTGGTCGATTTGGTCGCCCGAGTATCGGTTCCTGGGTTACTTACGGCCTTGGTTCTGAAAATCAGAACCTTCCCGGGTTTGTCGTTTTGATTACCGGAAATATTGTCGGTGCAGGAAGCAGTGCCTGGGGAAGTGGATTTGTTCCTTCGGTTTATCAGGGAGTCGAATTCCGCTCTCAGGGAGATCCCGTACTGTTTCTTTCAAATCCGAAAGGTGTCCCGGTTGAAAGCAGGAAACGAATTATCGACTCGGTAAATCAGCTCAATCAGGTTCAGTTTGCTGATATTTCCGATCCGGAAATTGAAACCCGCATCAGTCAGTACGAAATGGCTTACCGGATGCAAACCTCGGTCCCCGATTTAATGGATATCAATGGGGAAACAAAACAGATTCACGAAATGTATGGCACCGAACCCGGAAAAACGAGCTTTGCCAACAACTGTCTGCTGGCTCGCAGGCTCGTTCAGCGGGGCGTTCGTTTCGTTCAGTTGTTTGATTCCGGATGGGACATGCACAATGGCGTTTTCAAATTACTTCCCAAGAAATGCGGCGAAATCGACAGGCCGATTGCAGCCCTGATCAAAGATCTGAAACAACAGGGAATGCTGGATGATACTCTTGTTGTCTGGTCTTCTGAATTCGGTCGCACGCCGATGGCTCAGGGGAAAAACGGTTTGGGGAAAGTTTCCACCGCAGGACGGGATCATCATAAGGAAGGCTTTGCGTTATGGATGGCAGGCGGCGGCGTGAAGGGAGGTTTTTCTTACGGAAAAACAGACGAACTCGGTTATGCTCCTGTCGAAAATCAAGTCGATGTCCATGATTTCAATGCGACAATCCTTCATTTGCTCGGAATGAATCACGAACGTTTATCTTTCAAATATCAGGGCAGGCCGTATCGCTTGACTGACATTTTCGGCAACGTCATCAAAGATGTCATCGCCTGATAGTAAAATCTCTGAACCAGGTGCAGGCTACAAACAGAGAAGAGAACGTCTCCAGAGATCGTTCAGGAATCAGGTTCTTCGCAGAATTTAATGGCTAAAATAGAGGAAGAACCCGGAATCATGATAGCTGTCGTTCGAACGATACTAACTCACTTCCTGTAGAACATCTTCTTCCACGAAAATGGGAAGTGGCGGGTCGTAGTGCATCGCCAATGCGATTGCATCGCTGGGGCGGGCGTCTACCTCAATTATCTTTTCATCTTTTTGTAGACGGATCATTGCATAATAAGTATGTTCATGCAGAGAGTTGATGATAATATCTACAGGCTCTGCCCCAAGTTGATGGATGAGATTCTTTATTAAGTCATGCGTCATTGGCCGGGGCGGGACGTCTCCCTTAATTCGCTGGTCGATACGTGTCGCTTCGAAAAGACCAACCAGTATCGGAAACATGCGATCTCCATCAACTTCCGACAGATAAAGCACCTGTTGATCGCTGATCTCAGTAATGATAATTCGAGCTAATTGCATCTCAACCAGTTCCGCCATCCTCAAACTCCCACTTAAATGATTGCCTTTTCGATTACTGATATGAGAGCTTCCCATACTCATGCTGAAGCAGAAATGCCTTTGGTCTCTTAAATGAATAAGTCTTTCTCACACAGGAAATCCCGCCTGCATCATACAACGGAGAGACCAAAATGTCTCGCACCGCAGCGGTTCAGAATTTAGAAAACTCCTGACAATACTTTATTAGTCGATTGCCAGATGCCAGGCGATTTCACATGCTTTCTGAAAGCTGGGGACATGCAATTTTTCCGCGGTAGTGTGGATAGCGTCCTGACCGCAACCAAGCGTCACTGTAGGCATCCCGTTTTCGGTCATCCAGTTGGCATCTAAACCGCCATTGACAATTCGAATTTCCGGTTCTTCCCCCGCCGTTTTTACAGCCTGCATGGCAGCCTGGACAACCGGTTCAGAAACATCAAGCTGAAAAGCCTCGTACTTCAGGTGATGTTCGAATTCAATTCGGCCTCGTTTCCCGTTTTCATTCTGGAGCTGTTTTGCTGCATTTTCAAAAGCACTCTGTATGGTTGAAATAATCTCTGCACGGAATTTTTTATCGTGGCTGCGCGCTTCGCCGCGAATTTCCAGAAAATCTGTAACAACATTTGTCGCTGCCCCACCCTGAATGAAACCGAGATTGCTTGTCCCTGTGCCGTTTTCTTTT
>WFOZ01000394.1 GCA_015487825.1 Planctomycetaceae bacterium | reverse complement strand
CGATTGCAGCCCGAAAGAAAAACGCTCCCACCCACAAGCAGGGTAAGAGCGATAATTCGTCTATCAAATAATATGCGTTTCATAAGGTTCAGTGAACTTACCGCTTAACCGAAGTCGTCAAACGCGATATTTTCTTCTTCAACTCCAAGATCAGTCAACATTTTTCGAACCGCACCAAGCATCATAGGCGGACCACAGATGTAATACTCAATATCTTCAGGGGCAGGGTGGTCTTTCAGATACTCATCATGCAACACGTTATGAATAAATCCGACATAGCCGGTCCAGTTATCTTCAGGCTGTGGTTCAGATAACGCAACATTCATTTTGAAATTGGGATGCTTTTTTTCAAGCTCTTCAAATTCATCCAGGTAGAACAGTTCGCGTAAAGACCGCCCACCATACCAGTAGGAAATTTTCCGTTTGGAATCGCGACTTTTTAACAGTTCAAACACATGTGATCGCAGCGGAGCCATCCCCGCACCACCACCAATGTAAACCATTTCGGCATCGGTTTCTTTGATAAAGAATTCCCCGTAAGGTCCGGAAATCGTTACTTTATCACCCGGTTTGAGATTGAATATGAACGAAGACATCTTTCCCGGCGGTGTTCCTTCAGGAGCACGTGGAGGCGGAGTTGCTACCCTCACGTTGAGCATAATAATGCCCTTTTCACCCGGGTAGTTAGCCATCGAGTAAGCACGCACCACAGGTTCGGTCACAATCGATTTAATCTTCCACAAACCGAACTTGTCCCAGTCGCCCCGGTATTCTTCTTCGATATCAAATGATTCATAGCAAAGCTCATGAGGCGGTGCTTCAATCTGAATAAACCCACCCGCTTCGAAGTTAACGTTTTCACCTTCAGGCAGTTCCAGTACCAGCTCTTTAATGAATGTTGCGACGTTGTGATTGGAGCGAACCTTGCATTCCCATTTTTTTGTTTCGAATACTTCGGGAGGAACTTCGATTTTCATATCCTGCTTGACCGGTACCTGACAGGCCAGACGCATTCCTTCGCGAGCTTCTTTCTTGCTGATATGCGTCTTTTCCGTTTCGAGGATATCGCCGCCGCCTTCTTTGACGACTACTTTGCATTGGGCACAGGTTCCGCCACCACCACAGGCAGAAGAAACAAATATTTTGTTGGCTGCCAATGCGTTAAGCAGTTTCCCACCAGCAGCTACATCCATCTCCTTCTGATCATTAACAACAATATGCACATCGCCGGATGGAACAAGCTTCCATTTAGCAAACTGAATCACGGCGACCAGCGTAAGCACGATCCCGGTGAACATGACTACGCCCAGAACAATTTCCATGGCTAAAACTCACTGAAGAATGACCAAACCAACTGGTTCAATCAGTTATTGTTGAAAAAAATGTATTGTCCATTAACCCAAAACTAAGATTTCAGGTCTCTTTTATAACTTAATCCCGGAAAAGGCCATGAAGGCAAGTGACATCAACCCAACGGTGATAAACGTAATGCCAAGCCCTCTCAGGCCATGTGGAACATCGCTGTATTTCAGTTTTTCCCGCACGCCTGCAAGAGCAGCAATCGCCAACGCCCAGCCAAATCCAGAGCCAACTCCATAAACACAACTCTCTGCAAAGTTATAATCCCGCTCAACCATAAACAGAGAGCCACCCAGGATGGCACAGTTTACGGTAATTAAAGGGAGAAAAATTCCCAAAGCGTTATATAACGGCGGGAAAAATCGATCGAGTGTCATTTCCAGAATCTGCACCATGGCGGCGATCACGCCGATATAGCTGATAAGACCCAGAAATTCGAGATCAACGCCGTCTAATCCCGCCCAGCCCAACGCCCCTTTTTTCAATAGATAAACGTAGATCAGGTTATTGGCGGGAACAGTAATTGCCTGGATGACAATCACGGCTACTCCCAGACCCATCGCAGTCTTTACATTTTTGGAAATCGCCAGGAAGGTACACATTCCAAGGAAAAACGAAAGGGCCAGGTTTTCAATGAAAACCGACGTTAAAAACAGACTGAGATAATGTTCCATAATGAACTCTCTCGCAAATACTCTTAAATCAGAAGTGAATCAGAAAAAACGATCAATTAAAGTAGAGAATCTTTATCGGTCTGACTCGGATCGAATGTTCGTAAAACCCAGATGAAAACTCCAATCAGGAAGAATGCACTGGGAGGGAGCAACATCAAACCGTTAGGCGTATACCAGCCCCCTTCGGTTGCCAGCGGGATCACCTGAATTCCGAACAACTGTCCAGCTCCACTTAATTCACGAACGATTCCAACCGAAATCAGCAGCACACTGTACCCTAAACCGTTTCCAATACCATCCAGAAAACTGGTCCACCAGTCATTCTTCATCGCAAACGCTTCAGCTCGTCCCATGACAATACAGTTGGTAATAATCAGCCCGACAAATACGGAAAGCGTCTTGGCAATCTCCGGGAGAAACGCCTTAAGAACCTGATCAACCACAATCACCAGCGAGGCAATAATCGTCATCTGCACAATAATACGAATACTGTTCGGGATAAGATTTCGAATGGCTGCAACAATCGCATTGGAAAAGGCAACAACCAGTGTCACCGCAATACACATTGTGATTGTTGTCTGCATTTTGCTGGTAACAGCCAACGCAGAACAGATACCCAGAACCTGCAACGCAATTGGATTGTTGGCAAAGATCGGACTGAGCAGTACGTCTTTAGTTTTTGATTGAGCCATGACTCTCTACTTACTACAAGTTGTATTTAATCTGATACTTTATCGGTAATCTTCCAACTGGAATTTCAAAATAATGAGTGATGTCAGTTCCGCTGCGGCAGGCTACTTAACTCTGTTACTGGAAACTGACCCTCTTTAATTTTCTCAAGCAATGGCCCGTAACCCTCTTTGCCGAGCCAGAACTTAAACATATTTTCAACTCCCCGCGTGGTAATCGTTGCCCCGGCCAGACCATCAAACTTGTGCTGAGAATCGGGCATCTCACAGGAAACGACTCCTTTGAAAAAGGAGATATCAACCTGACCGTTATCATCAAAAAGAACCTTGGGACAATCAGGGTTGCTCCAACTGGCCTTCCATTTGGGG
>WFOZ01000393.1 GCA_015487825.1 Planctomycetaceae bacterium | reverse complement strand
TTTCCCGGTGCGTTGCAACGCACCCTACTTCACTTACTGTGTGCGTGGTCCGCAATCGCGGCCTCTACCTGCTGGAAAATATTGCTGATGTCGTTGTTGTCACTTACGGATGTCTCTTTTACTTGGACTAAACCGCAACTTCTGGAGAAGATTAATCTTGAGATAAATAAAAGAGAGCGGATCGGTCTGCTTGGCAGAAATGGAGCCGGGAAATCGACGCTGATGAAACTGCTTGCAGCAGAACTGGAACCGGATGAAGGAACCATTCGTAAAGACGATCACGTTCGTGTTGCCCGTCTGCTGCAGGAAGTCCCTGCCGGGATGAGCGGGACTATTTTTGATATTGTTGCGGGAAATGAATCGCAGACTCATTCCGAAAACTGGGAATCACAGCATCAGGTCGATAAAATTTTGACCCGCATGAATTTGCAGAGCGAAACGGAATTTTCAACACTTTCATCAGGAATGAAGCGTAGAGTATTACTCGCCCAGGCGCTGGTCGACCAACCTGATGTGTTACTGTTGGATGAACCGACCAACCATCTCGATATCGAAGCGATTCAATGGCTCGAAAAATTCCTCAAAGGTTATGAAGGAACGCTTATTTTTGTCACGCATGATCGCGTTTTTCTACAGGCACTGGCGACACGAATTATCGAAGTGGAACGAGGACGGCTGTTCGATTGGACCTGCGATTACGCCACGTTCTTAAAACGGAAACAATCGCTGCTTGACGCGGAAGAACAACAGGAGAAACTGTTCGATAAAAAACTGGCTGAGGAGGAAAAGTGGATTCGCCAGGGAATCAAAGCGCGTCGAACCCGTAATGAAGGACGGGTCCGTGCGCTCGAAAAGATGCGGGAAGAAAGAAGCCTCAGACGTAAAAAAACAGGGAACGTCAAACTCCAGGCAGGGGAATCGGATCGTTCCGGCAGGATGGTGATTGAAGCAAAAGATGTCAGCTTTTCTTATGATTCGAATCCCGTCATTAAACAATTTTCGACGTTAATTTCCCGCGGTGACAAAATCGGAATCGTCGGCCCGAACGGAGCTGGTAAAACAACGCTCCTGAAACTGTTGCTCGAAGATTTGAAGCCAACTACGGGGACCGTTCGACACGGAACGAAACTGGATATTCTGTATTTCGATCAATTACGCCAGCAAATTGACGAGGAAAAAACGGTCGTCGAAAATGTGGGGGAAGGCCAGGAAACATTATTGATCAACGGGCAACCCAAACATATTTATGGTTACCTGCAAGACTTTTTATTCACCCCCGAACGAGCACGCAGACCGGCTCGGTATTTATCGGGAGGCGAACGGAACCGAATGCTGCTGGCTCGGCTGTTCAAAAAACAATCGAACCTGCTTGTACTGGATGAACCGACAAACGATCTCGATGCAGAAACGATGGAATTGCTTGAAGAGCTGCTTACCGACTACAAGGGAACGATTCTGCTGGTGAGTCATGACCGGGCATTTTTGAACAATGTAACCACCGGAATTCTCGCGTTCACCGGAAAGGGAGAACTCCACGAATACGATGGCGGCTACGATGATTATGCTCGACAGATACAGGCAGCACAAGAAGCAATAGAAAGAGAACAAAAATCGCAATTAAAGACGAGTTCAAAACAGTCAGTTGACTCAAAAGCAAATAAGAAAAAGCCGAAGCTGACATACGGACAACAACTGGAACTGGAAGCATTGCCTGCAAAAATTGAAAAACTGGAAGTGGAGCAAGCTGAAATACACGATCAAATGGCTGCTCCGGAATTTTATCAGCAGGATAACGCGAAAATCGCTGTGGTTTCAAATCGCCTGAAAGAGATCGACGCGGAACTGGAGAAATGTTATACGCTTTGGGATGACCTCGAAGCTCTTTTGTGATTTCTAATCGCCGTAGTCTGTTGGGTCCGCTATTGCGGACCACCGCATGAAACAGGAGCTTCCACTTCCCAGCATGGTCCGCAATAGCGGGCCCTACACTCGTTATAATTCAAGCAGCTTTTTTCTTTTGGTTTTCATCACAACGAAAAGCGTGCTCTGCAAAAGTTTCTGTTGCAGAACGACCGGATTTTCCTCGCACGCCGATCAACGTCAGGAATTTGCGACGAGCTGTGCGAAACGGAACTGCTACGGTTCGATGGGCACGAATCCACCATGGTCGCTGAGCATGCTTCGTTAAACCGAGCTGTTCAATCTGATCGGGACGCAGCCTTTTGACATGCTTGGTAAAATGATACAAATCGGAATTCTGGAGCAGCTTCAAAATCAACTTGGTGGTAGGCAGCGTGAATTTGTGCATCGCCGCGGAGCGGTAACAGAT
>WFOZ01000392.1 GCA_015487825.1 Planctomycetaceae bacterium | reverse complement strand
GTGATATTCCCCTTTATGTTCGATAATTGTTTTTCGAATATTACCGCTGGAATCTTTTTCCGAGCGGATCGTTCGTCCTTCAATAATATCATCAAGGCGTATCCGACCACCAACTTCCGCCAGAATCGGAACCGCGTGAGGATCCCATTGACAAATAACGGTATTCGCCTCGACTTCCTGGCCGTCATCGACCAGCAGTATTGAACCGTTTGGAATGCGGTAGGATTCAATTTCGCGATGTTTTGCATCCATAATGACAGCTTCGCCATTACGAGTCAGAACAACATTATGGCCGTCACTGTTGACAACCGAGCGGATACGGGCATAGCGAATCGTTCCTCCCTTGCGGCACTTCAATTCAGACTCTTCCATTTCCGTCTGAGCCACACCACCAATGTGGAACGTACGCATTGTCAACTGTGTTCCCGGTTCTCCAATACTTTGGGCGGCGATGATACCGGTTGCCAATCCTTCTTCAACCTGCGAACCGGTTGAAAGGTCCATCCCGTAACATTTCTTACACATGCCAAGCTCTGCTTCACATGTCATCGGGCTGCGAACCTGAATTTTCTCCAACCCGAGATCTTCAATCTTCTGAGCCTTCTCAAAAGTAATCAACTCGCTGTCTTTGACGATCACTTCATCAGTCACCGGGTTAACAATGCTGGCCCGACTGACCCGACCTCGAATAGAATCTGCAAGGCTGACTTCAACATGCTCGCCACGGTAAACAATTCCCATGGTTATGCCCTGTGTCGTCCCGCAATCATCCATCGTAATGACGACATTCTGACAAACATCAGCCAGTTTTCGTGTCAGATATCCACTATCAGCAGTCTTCAACGCAGTATCCGCCAATCCTTTACGGGCACCATGTGTCGAACTGAAATATTCCAAAACGGTCAGACCATCTTTGAAACTTGCCTTAATCGGTGTCTCAATAATTTCTCCACTCGGCTTGGCCATCAGTCCCCGCATACCAGCCAACTGACGAATCTGTTCCACACCACCACGGGCACCAGAATCAGACATCAGGAAAATCGGGTTGATGTAATCGCCATCTTCCCGGATATCATTTTCCATCTCGATCATCATCTCAGCAGTAATCTGCTCTCGAACCTTTGACCAGATGTCAAGAACCTTGTTGTACCGTTCCTGGTTCGTAATGATTCCACGGTTATACAACTTCTGTTGTTTGACAACAGTAGTTTCAGCCTCAGCAATAATTTTTTCCTTGCTGGGAGGGGTTCGCAGATCGCTTGTTCCAAACGAAAGACCACTTAAAGAGGATTGCTTAAACCCTACTTCTTTCATTCTGTCGAGTAATTCGATGGTTTCACGGCGTCCCAATGCCTGGTAGCAATCCGAAATAACATTGGAAAGATCGCGACTCTTCATGGTGCGGTTGTAGTAAGACATTCCCTTGGCAACAATCTCTTCGTTGAAGAGAATTCGACCAACGGTTGTCTCAATAATCCCACCCGACTTGAAGTTCTCTGCCCCGTCGCCCCGCACTGTAACTCCCTTGGGCAAACGCAGTTTTACAGTCGCGTGTTGAGAGACTTTCCCCTGCTCAAGAGCCATGTAAACTTCGTTCACGGAAGAGAACACCAGATTTTCACCGACGCGGTTAATCTTCTTGGCAGTCATGTAGTAGCAACCCATCACAATATCCTGTGATGGGGTAATAATCGGTTTGCCGTCTGCAGGACTGAAAATATTATTTGTTGAAAGCATCAGAGTTGTCGCTTCAACCTGAGCTTCAATAGACAGTGGCAAATGAACCGCCATCTGGTCGCCATCGAAATCGGCATTGAATCCTTTACAGACCAGAGGATGAACCCGAATCGCGTTCCCTTCAACCAGAATAGGCTCAAACGCCTGAATCCCCATACGATGCAGGGTCGGTGCACGATTCAGCATGACAGGATGATTCGTAATCACTTCATCCAGAATATCCCAAACGTCTTCATCTTTGCGTTCGAGCATTCGCTTGGCTGATTTAATCGTATCAGCATGCCCAAGTTCTTTCAGCCTGCGGATAACGAATGGCTGGAAAAGTTCCAACGCAATTTTCTTCGGAAGCCCACATTGATGAAGTTTCAGATTCGGACCAACAACAATAACACTTCGCGCAGAATAATCGACACGTTTACCGAGCAGGTTTTCACGGAAACGCCCCTGCTTACCTTTGATCATGTCAGTCAAAGATTTCAATGGACGATTCGAAGAACCAAGCACCGGGCGTTTACAGCGGGTGTTATCAAACAGTGCGTCAACAGATTGCTGAAGCATGCGTTTTTCATTGCGCACAATAACTTCGGGCGCATTAAGATCGACAAGTTTTTTCAACCGATTGTTACGATTGATAATCCGGCGATACAGATCATTCAAATCGCTCGTTGCAAAATTCCCGGAATCGAGCAGGACCAACGGACGCAGTTCCGGCGGGATCACAGGGACAACATCCAGCACCATCCAGTCCGGGTTATTTTCACTGTCGCGCAACGCTTCCACAATCTTCAATCGCTTGGTCAGATCGCGGATTTTCTGCTGTGAATTAGTTGTCTTCAACTCTTTACGCAGCTCGGCAGATTCCTCAACCAGATCGATTGTGCGAAGCATCTTACGAACAGCTTCAGCCCCCATTTCGATTTCAAACTCGCCTTCGCCATATTTATCGGCAGCCTGCCGGGCTTCATCTTCTGTTAAAAGCTGCCCTTTGCGCAAAGGAGTATCACCGGGATCGATCACCAGATAATCCTGGAAATAGACAACCTTTTCGAGACTGCTTGTCTTCACATTCAGCAACGCACCAAGGCGACTTGGCATCGATTTGAAGAACCAGATATGCACAACCGGTGCAGCCAGTTCAATGTGTCCCATTCGCTTTCGGCGAACACGGCTGTGTGTCACCTTGACACCGCAGCGGTCACAAATCATTCCTTTATATTTCATGCCACGATATTTACCGCAGGCACATTCCCAGTCTTTTTCAGGACCGAAAATACGTTCGCAAAACAGACCATCCCGTTCAGGACGATACGTTCGATAGTTAATCGTTTCTGGTTTTTTGACTTCGCCAAAAGACCAGCCACGAATATCCTGTGGACTTGCCAGACGGATGGAAATCGACCCGAAGTCGTTCACGCGCTCGTATTGCATCTCACCGGTGCTCACAAATTGGCTCCTTAAGTTGGCGAGTGAATAATAAAAATTGGAAACTGATTTACCTGAAAAGTTCTAAACAAAATCCAGAACTTTACTTCTCCGCTCAGCATGACGCTTGGGAGATCAAGGTAGATTGCAGATCAGACAGTTGTTTTTTCAAGTTGCATATTCAGACACAAACCACGAATTTCGTTGTTTAACACGTCGAAACTCGCAGGAGTCCCCGCTTCAAGAGTATTTTCACCCTTGACCATCGATTCGTAAATTTTTGTTCGGCCTTCAACATCATCACTTTTGACAGTAAGTAATTCCTGAAGAATATAGGCTGCCCCATACGCTTCCAGTGCCCAGACTTCCATTTCCCCAAACCGCTGACCACCGAATCGGGCTTTACCACCTAACGGCTGTTGTGTAATCAACGAGTACGGTCCGGTCGCACGAGCATGAACTTTATCATCTACCAGGTGATGCAGTTTCAACATATAAATCTGGCCAACGGTTGTTCGCTGGTCGTACTTTTCTCCGGTCCGTGCATCATGAAGCTGAACCTTACCATCGTCCGGCAATCCGGCTTCTTCCATCAAATCATAAATTTCATTTTCATGAATACTGTCGAACACTGGGCAAATGGCTCGGAATCCAAGCTTCTGGGCAGCCCAGCCGAGATGCGTTTCCAGAATCTGACCTACATTCATACGACTTGGAACACCAAGCGGATTCAAAATAATATCTACAGGAGTTCCGTCAGCCAGATAAGGCATATCCTCAATGGGTAGAACTTTTGAAATCACCCCTTTATTACCGTGGCGACCGGCCATCTTATCACCAACGGATATCTGCCGCTTCGATGCCACGTACACCTTAACCATCTGAAGAACACCATTGGGGAGTTCATCACCACGCTTGAGCGTATTTAAGGTTGAATCACGAGCAGCGATCGCTTCTTCCACCTGCTGGAAATCCTCGTCGATCACTTTTTTACAGTCAGAGATTTTTTGAGGACTGCGAATATCGAGCTGCTCAAATCGTTCCAGAAAACCTTCTGCATGGCCCGCAATTGCTTTGTCATCTTCCAGAGACCGCAACTCAACGCCATCGTCGTCTGTCAGTTTCTTTCCCAGTGCTGCTTCGAAGGATTCCAGGAACAGCTTAAAGGCTGAAGCGACCCCTTTGTTGCCTTCGGCTTCGGTAGTCTTCAATTCTGCTTCATACGCTTTCTTTTCAGATTCCGTCAGACTCATACGGCGAGAAAATCTCTCGGTGTGAATGACAATCCCTTCAACACCACTTTGAACTTCCAGCGATTCGTTTTTGACATCCTCCCCAGCTCGCCCGAAAATGGCGTGCAACAGTTTTTCTTCAGGAGTCAATTCCGATTTCGCTTTAGGTGTTACTTTTCCAACAAGAATAGAACCTGTTGAAACCCGGGTTCCAATCTGTACGATTCCATTTTCATCAAGATGCCTTAATGCTTTTTCACTCACGTTCGGAATATCCCGAGTGAACTCTTCGCGACCCAACTTGGTTTCACGAATTTCAACATCAAATTCGTCGATATGAATTGAGGTATAAACATCTTCCTTCACAAGACGTTCTGAGAGAATAATCGCATCTTCAAAGTTGTAACCTTCCCACGACATAAACGCGACCAGAACATTGCGTCCCAAGGCCAGCTCTCCATCTTTCGTCGCAGCTGTGTCACAAAGTACCTGTCCTTTTTTGACTCGATCGCCAACACTCACCAAAGGCTTCTGGTTCAGACAGGTTCTCTCATTCAGACCGGTATATTTACGCAATGGGTAGCGTTTACCATCAATCTCAACAACATTCGCATCGACGTAAGTAAC
Source organism: Planctomycetaceae bacterium (assembly GCA_015487825.1). Classification (GTDB taxonomy): domain Bacteria; phylum Planctomycetota; class Planctomycetia; order Planctomycetales; family Planctomycetaceae; genus Rubinisphaera. The sequence goes on along the minus strand of WFOZ01000392.1, from coordinate 8,019 downwards.
TTTCCCGGCTTTCTCTGCATAAACACCCATGCCAGTGTTTTCTGCAACGATTTTTTCCATACCTGTTCCGACAATCGGCTGCTCTGTAATAAGCAGCGGTACGGCCTGTCGTTGCATGTTCGACCCCATCAGGGCCCGGTTTGCATCATCATGTTCAAGGAACGGAATCAATCCCGCAGACACTCCGATCATCTGGCAGGGAGACATGTCGATGTACTGAATTGTACTTGATTCAGTCCATACAAACTCATGCCTGTATCTTGCCAGAATTCGCTTATCTGCAATTTTCCCATCCTTAAGAGGCGTATCAGCAGGTGTGACATACACCCCGGCTTCCTCATCTGCCCGCAGCCATTCGATTTCATCGGTTACGCGTCCATCAATAACCTTGCGGTATGGCGTAATCAGGAAACCGTAGTCGTCCACTTTCGAGTAGATCGCCAGACTGGAAATCAGGCCGATGTTTGTTCCTTCCGGAGTTTCAATCGGACAGATTCGACCGTAGTGAGAAATGTGAACATCGCGAACTTCAAAACCGGCACGTTTACGATTCAAACCACCAGGTCCCAACGCACTCAAGCGTCGTTCATGTGTCAACATCGACAACGGGTTTGTCTGGTCAACAACCTGCGACAGTTCGCTTCGACCAAAAAAGAATTCAATCGCTGCAGAAATACTCTTGGGGTTAATCAGGGTCCGAGGTGTCATCGTTTCGACATCCTTCAGACTCATGCGTTCCTGAACTGTTCTTCGCAGCTTCAAAAACCCCTTGCGGACTTCATCGCTGGCCAACTCATCAATCGTTCGCAAACGACGATTTCCCAGGTTATCAATATCATCCAGATGCGCAGATTCGTCACCCGCTCGTAATTTAAGAAGGTAATGAATGGCGTTTGCATAATCTTCCGGACGAAGCGTCATTTCATCATCAGAAATTTCCTGATTGAACTTCCGATTAATACGGAACCGCCCGACACGCCCTAAACGGTATCGATTCAAATCAAAGAACTTCTCATAAAACAAATCTTTTGCTTTATCGAGCTGTGGCGGATTCCCCGGTCGCAACCGCTGATAAATCCGCAACAAAGCTTCTTCGTGAGAGGTCGTGCTGTCCTCCAGAATGCTGTTAAGAATCAATGGGTCAAGCACTTTGGTAACCAGATCAACCTGCTTAATCCCAGACTCCAGCAACTCCAATGCCTGAACTTCCAGGATAGCGTGAGCACATTCAACAATAATCTCGCCACATTTTTCATGCCCTGCAGGATAGACAACATCCTCGGCAGCGACACGCTGAACCAGCTCCTCTGCAGTGGTCTTGCGAGTAATCTTTACTTTTTCAGTCTCGTAGAACATATGGACAAGATCGGAGTCCGTAGAATGCTCTTTATTCATTGCCCGCAGCAACGTCATGGAAGAGAATTTACCACTCTGATCAATCCGGACATTTAATGCTTCCTTCTTACTGATCAGCAATTCAATCCAGCTACCCCGCTCAGGAATAATTCGGCAAGAGTGTGTCTTCTGCTCGCCAGGCTCGACATTCATCACGAAGTCGACCCCGGGAGAACGATGCAACTGGCTCACGACACAGCGCTCCGCCCCATTGACGATAAACTCTCCGCCGCCAAGCATAATCGGGAGGTCACCCAGATAAACTTCTTCCTCAATCGCCTGCTCTTTCTGCAAACGCAACCAGATACGAAGCGGCCTGCCGTATGTTAAACGCAACTGCCTGCATTCAACCGGAGTATAACGGCACTTGCCCAATTCGTACTTGACGTAATCAAGACGATACTGCCCATCAAAACTTTCGATAGGAAAAATCTCACGCAGAATCCCTTCCAGACCAACAGGCTTACGCCGCGATGGCTCCACATCTGCCTGGGCAAACTTGAAATAGGAATCTGTCTGGATTCGCGTTAAGCCGGACATCTCGAAACTGGACTGCAGCTTACCAGTATTACGAGTTTCGTAAGTCGCAATCACCCGTTGCACAGGCACAGGCATATGATTCTCTCTCCCTCAAAGACCGACACAGCAATAGAAATTCAGGAAACCTTTAAGCACTGGCGATTCAAGCTGGATTCAAAACCACCCGCGCCATTGCGTTATTTTACCTGTAAAACACAAAAAACGTATCTGAAACAAGTACTACTTGCGACACTGGACACCGATCAACAACGCCGAATGAATAGTCTACCCGAGAGGGGAAACGAAGGGGCAATATCAAGCAGTGCATAGCGAGACCGGGGGCGCCGAACGCGATTTAACAGCAAAAATGAAACAGGCGATTCAGAAAACACACAATCTCCCAACCCGAATGCCATCCTGCAATGCGCAACCAGTCAGAGAATAGGAAAGCCTCCCACCCTCAAAAAGAAACGCAACACCTGTAAGAATCACTCAAAGCAGCCCCAAAAGCTCGACCAGCAGTCAACAACCAACGTAGATACGCGAAACATGTTAGCGAATCTCTGCAAAATAGCAACCGAGATCCCAAACTCCTCCTTTGCGCAACACCTGGCAAGGAAAAGAATGAACCAAAACAGGGTTTAGTCAGCAAAAGAAAAGACTCCTTTGCCGTCCCAAACCCCTTGGCTGCTACTGCAACTACTTGATCTCTGCAGAACCACCAGCGGCTTCGACATCTGCCACGAGCTTTTCGGCATCTTCTTTGGAAAGGCCTTCTTTAAGAGCTTTCGGTGCACTTTCAACCAATTCCTTGGCTTCTTTCAATCCGAGAGCTGTAATGGCTCGAACAGCTTTAATTACGCTGATCTTCTGATCGCCAAAGCCTGTCAGGATGACGTCAAATTCGGTCTGCTCGGCAGCAGCCCCGCCACCATCATCGCCTGCAGGCCCGGCCATAACGACAGCACCGCCGCTGGCTGGCTCAATACCGTGCACTTCTTTCAGATAATCTGCCAGGCTCTTGGCCTGCAGCAGTGTCAGACCGACAATCTGATCACCGAGTGCTTTTGTGCTATCATCAAATTCCGTTGTTGCTTCTGCGGTCGCCATTACGTTTCCCTCTCAAATCAAATAAAAACTGTAACCTGAATGTTTTAGTTCACAACATAAAAAGCTGAGGCTTTCAAACCTCAACACATTTTACTCTTCTTCCTTATCAGCAATTGATGCCACGCAACCAGCCAGCACGCCGGCAGGCCCAAGCAACGCCCCGGCCAACTGGGCCCCCGGACTCAGAATTTGACCCGAAATCATCGAAATCAATTCCATCCGACCGGGACTCTTCGAGAGCTTTTCAACACCAGCAGAGTCGAGAGCCTGCCCCTCAACTGTTCCGCCTTTAATCTCAAGAAGCTCTAACTCCTTGGCCTGCTTGGAAATCTCCTTGGAAAGAGCAACAACATCCTCTCCTCCCCAAGCCAAAGTAGAAGGACCATTAAAAATCTGCTGCAACTGATCGCAACCGCCACCAAGCACCCTGAGGGCCAGGCTGTTTTTCACAGACAGCAGATGAATTCCCTTTTCCTGCATCGCCATTCGGAACGTATTGTCCGTCACCGCATCCAACCGGGACGAATCAATCACAAGCAAATCCCGATTCCCATCCAGACGATTCTCAATCTCTTTGAGAATCATCTCCTTGACTACTCTACTCATGATCCACCCTTAATCGGCAGCGAGGCCATCGGCTCACGCAAAAACAGACACTATAAAAATGCGGTCGTCCCGCTGATCTCTTCCACACCTCAAAACAAAATCAATATTAAACTGCAATAATAATCCCCGGCCCCATCGTCGAAGAAAGCGCAATATTCCTCACATAGACACCCTTCTGGGCAGCCGGCTTGAGTGAGTTAATCAACTTCAAAACCGCATCTATATTATCAATCAGACTTTGCTCATCGAAGGAAAGCTTCCCGACAACACAGTGAACATTCCCACTGGAATCATTGCGAAACTCAACTTTACCAGCTTTATACTCTTTAACTGCCGCAGCCACATCCTGCGTAACAGTCCCCGCCCTGGGAGAAGGCATCAGGCCACGCGGTCCAAGAACCCGACCAAGAGGCCCGACCACACCCATCATATCCGGAGAGGCAATCGCCACATCAAAATCGAGCCAGCCGCCCTTAATTTTATCTGCAAGCTCCTTATCGCCAACCTCATCCGCACCAGCTTCCTGAGCCAGCTTGGCATTCTCGCCTTTTGCAAAAACAATAACTCGCTGTGCCTTTCCAATACCATGCGGGAGAATAATTGAACCACGCACAAGCTGATCAGCCTGCCGGGGATCAATTCCCAGACGAATCGCAAGCTCTACTGTCTGATCAAACTTGCAAGGCTTCCCACCTCCTGAAAGAGACTGATCAGCAGTTTTCAGCTCATGCACAGCCGTGGCAAGATCCACAGCACCGAGTGCCTTCACTTTTTCCCGCAGTTCATTCATCCGCTTTGACTTCGCCACCATTTCAAACACCTGCTAACCAACAAAGACTATATGCAATGCAACTTCTTCAAAAACAGTAAGAAAATCGCCACCCACCTCAATCAACAACCTCAACTCCCATGCTCCGGGCAGTCCCTTCGATCATTTTTGACGCCTGCTGAAGACAAGAGGCATTCAGATCCTCCATCTTTGTCTTGGCAATTTCCAGCACTTGCTCTTTAGTGACCGACCCAACTTTATCCGCCTTCGGATTTCCGGCCCCCTTGGCAATCTGGGCAGCATTCTTAAGCAACACAGCAGCCGGTGGAGACTTGATAATAAAGTCGAACGACCGATCATCGTAAATAGTAATCACAACCGGAAGTGTCATCCCGGGCATATCTTTTGTACGATCATTAAACTGCTGAACGAACTGCCCGATATTGACACCATGCGGACCAAGCGCGGTACCAACCGGCGGAGCCGGGGTTGCCTGACCGCCGGGCACCTGCACTTTAATTTCACCTGTTACCTGTTTCGCCATTTTTTCTTATCCAAAGGCAGCCTGAAGCAACCCTGTTCTTAATTCAACTCATCAGTAAAACAAAAACCGCCACAGCAACCCAGCCAGGCTACTGTTTCTCTACCTGCCAGTGCTCTAACTCAACCGGAGTCGGACGCCCGAAAATTTCAATCAGCACACTGATTTTTCCACTCGACTCATCAACCGCCTCAACAGACCCTTCAAAGCTTTCGAATGTCCCTTCACCAATTTTTACGACATCACCAACTTCCAGGCCAATCTTCACTCTTGCCGGCTCTTCCTCCTTGGTCTCCTCAGCCCCCAGCATCCGCTTGATCTCTTCATCCCTCATCGCGATCGGCTTGCCGGCCGAACCTGTAAAATCACCAACCCCACCGGTATCTCTCACCAGGTACCAGGAATCATCATTCAGAATCATCTGAATCATGATATAGCCGGGATACAGTCGCTGTTCCCGAACACGCTTCTTCCCACCTTTTGTTTCTACAATTTTCTCAGTAGGAATAATAACTTCGCCGAAGTACTCTTCCAGATTATCCCGTTTAATTCTTTTCGTCAGAGAATCACGGATCGTTTTTTCACGGTTCGACTGAACCTTCAGGACATACCAGCGCATTTCAGGCTGACCCTGGCTCGCCTCGTCATCCCGCGAGGGTATTCCCGATTGTGAAAACTCCGCATCATCCATGGAAAAATCCACAACAAGCCCTGCTTAAACAGAACTAAAAATATACAAAAAACAGGCAAACAACCCCGCCTGAGAGGCCAATCACACACTTCTGACTGGCAAATCGGAGCCGTACAATAAAGAAGCGGAGATTATGTGCCGACTTGGACCGAATTTCAAGCCACACAGGACAACAGTACGAAAAAGATCCCAAGCTGACGGACCAAAGAACTCAAAACAGAGAAACTCCGCAGAAAATCTTCAGTCCAACGCCTCTTGCTGCTCACATCTTAAGGAAGCCAACTCCTCTGAAAATATATTGCCAGACAATATCAAACAAAAACAGAGAAACCGCCAGAAAGACCATAGTGACCAGAACAACAACCGTCGCCCTCCAGAGCTGAGGCCAGGAAGGCCACGAAACTTTGTCCATTTCACTCTGAACAGCAATCAAAAAGTCAGCCACAGGTGCATAATTAACAACCCGGTAAGCAAACCAGACCCCAAGAGTACCAATCAGCATCGGCAGGCCAAGCCTGATCAACTCAGACGCCTTTATCGGAAGATTATTCGATAAAGTTGAAGCTGCAATAAGAAAAACGACTGCGACCGTAACTCCCGTAACCTGGCGAACCTGCTTCCCCTGATTCCGCTTGTAAAGCCCTATCGAAAACATCTCTGAGAACAGCCCAGCTACCAATCTTGTTTTTGCCATGCTTGAAACCAACTTGCCATCAACGCTTCTACATATTGCGAAGCAAACTAAATGAGTGAAAATCGACCACTCTTCACCGGACTCATAAGCACGGGCGGAGGGACTTGAACCCCCAACCGCCGGATTTGGAATCCGGTGCTCTGCCAATTGAGCTACGCCCGTAATAAAATCACGCCCGAGCCGATAGGCAGCAGACTATTTTTTGCGAGATTCTTTATGAATTGTGTGCCGCCTCAGCTTAGGGCAGTATCTTTTCAGTTCGAGTCGTTCCGCACCACGCATTTCCTTCTGGACGCGATAATTTCGCATTCCAGTTTCCGTGCACTCCAGCCAAACATATTCACGAGCCATTACGACCACCAAATCCTACTAAACCAACAGCAACACAAAAACAAGCCCGAAAGAAAAACAACAACAAAAGACCATCGAGCCACTTAACAACGCCGGACCTCGCCCCTGCGAAACACAGAGGGGCGAGGCCGACACTTATCTTCACGCCACAAAGGCAGAAAAACTACTCGACAATTTTTGTCACAACCCCTGAACCAACAGTTCGACCACCTTCACGAATCGCGAATCGACTACCTTCGTCCATTGCAATTGGCTTCTGCAGCGTAACTTCCAGAGCAACATTATCGCCAGGCATACACATTTCTGCACCGCCAAGCAATTTTGCACTACCGGTCACATCAGTTGTACGAAAGTAAAACTGAGGACTGTAGCCACTAAAGAACGGCGTATGACGACCGCCTTCTTCTTTACTCAATACGTAAACTTCGCACTCAAACTTAGAGTGAGGCGTAATTGACCCCGGAGCAGCAAGACACTGCCCGCGTTCAATTTCTTTCTGATCAATACCACGCAAAAGCAGACCAACATTATCGCCAGCCATCCCGGTATCGAGGGTTTTATTAAACATCTCAACCCCGGTAACAGTCGTTTCTGTAGTATCTTTCAAACCAACGATCTGAACCTTCTCGCCGACATTAATAACACCGCGTTCAATTCGACCAGTCGCAACAGTACCGCGACCCTTAATCGAAAAGACATCTTCAACAGACATCAAAAACGGCTTGTCAGACTCACGGGCCGGCTCAGGAATATCACTATCCAGTGCATCAAGCAGATCCTGAATACACTTACCGTAACCTTCGTCAGCAGGATTCTCTAACGCTCCTTTTGCATTCCCACGAACGATGGAAATATCATCGCCAGGGAAGTCATACTTACTGAGAAGCTCTCGAACTTCCATTTCAACCAATTCGAGCAACTCTTCATCATCAACCAGGTCGCACTTATTCAAAAAGACAACCAGCGCAGGTACATTCACCTGACGAGCCAGCAGGATATGCTCGCGAGTCTGAGGCATCGGCCCATCAGCTGCAGAGACTACAAGAATAGCCCCATCCATCTGAGCCGCACCGGTAATCATGTTTTTCACATAATCGGCATGCCCCGGACAGTCGATATGGGCATAGTGCCGAGTTTCAGATTCGTACTCGACATGACTGACAGCAATTGTCACTGTCTTGGTGTCGTCGCGAACCGTACCACCCTTGGTAATTTCTGCGTAGCTCAACTCTTTTGCGAGCCCTTTTGTTGCCTGCACCATAACCAACGCAGCGGTCAGGGTACTTTTTCCGTGGTCAATATGACCAATTGTTCCCACATTCACGTGGGGTTTGGTCAAACCC
>WFOZ01000391.1 GCA_015487825.1 Planctomycetaceae bacterium | reverse complement strand
TTCTGTTAGCCGTCACCCAATGATACTTTTTGTTATTTGCGCAACACGCAAAGAAATTGACCATTAGTAGTATGATGGAATCGGCGATCATCCTTGTTTCGGGAACGGCTGTCGGAATTATTGCCGGTCTGTTTGGAGTGGGTGGGAGCTTTCTGCTTGTTCCTCTGTTAAGCATCGCGACAACCGTTCCGATTCACTTTCTTGTGGGAAGTTGCACTTCTCAGGTACTGGGACCTGCTACTGCTGCGTTGTTGTCGTTTCGTATTCGCAGACGCGATTTGCGTATCCCGGCTATTTTGATGGGCGGGATCATCATGGGAACGCTGGCCGGTTCGGAATCGCTTGCTGAAATGCAAAAAACATTGGGCGAGGATTCCCAGGCGATGACAGCTGCAATTCAATACAGCTATATCGCTTTGTTATGGATACTGGGATTGTTCAGTCTGTGGGAAGCAAGGCTGCATCGCAAAGGGAAACCATTGCCGATTGGGTGGCTGAAATTCTCGAAATTGAAACCGACCTGCGAAGTGTTTGGCCGAGACCGCAAGCAGAAAATTTCGGTTATCTCGTTGAGCCTGTTCGGTTTATTCGTGGGGTTTCTGGCCGGATTTTTGGGGCTCAGTGGTGGAATTATTCTCTTTCCCGGCTTGCATTACGCCTACGGGATTCCCTCAAAACGCTCTGCAATGATGTCTCTGGTTCTGGTCTGGATGATCGCCTTCCAGGCAACGCTTATTCATGCTGCACATGGGCGGGTCGATTTGCACGTTGTCGCATTACTGCTTGTGGGAAGCACTTTCGGGGCAAAGCTGGGAGTCTATTTAAGTCTGAGAACAACCGGAGGTAAACTCCGCGAACACTTCGCCGGACTGCTATTGGGAACCGCATCAGCCATTACCATTTACCTGTTGCTTCCTGCGTGATTAACAGCAGATTTGAGAGCAGCCAGCTTACTCGTGATTGACGATCTATTCTCTTTAATGTACGGTGTTCACTGCTGTTGAGTATGATTTCTGATTTGCTATTTCAAATTATTGAAATTCGAATTATGCATTTCTGCGCAATGCATAAAATGAAAGCATGGCTGAAAAAACATGACTCAATCAAAACCGAAGCCGGAAGGTTCCAGAATTGAGGAAGTTGATGAATTCGATGGTCGTACCTACCGTTGGAAGGCATCCGATGGTGGGCTGCTTCGTTTTTTTCTGGCTGGATTTATTATCTGCTGGCTTGGTGGATGGGCTATAGGCCTGATTTCGGCGATTGGCGAACTGATGGACGAATTTCATGGATTCCTGCTGTTTTGGCTTGGTGCCTGGTCTGTGGGAGGCTGCTTTGCAATTTTCGTATTGTATAACCTGCTTCGTCCGCAACGCCCGGAGAGCATAACTTTGAAGCATTATTCTTTTTATTACGATTCCGGTAGTTCGTTTACAACGTCGCTATTCAATCCTGCATATGGGCTGCGACGCGCCCATTCAAACGAGGCTCTTAGTGGTTTATTCAAACGCCGTCAACAAATTGAAATCGCCAAAAGCAGCTTCAGTGATGTTGTACTCGAACGTACTGGTGAGCGACAACGACTTTACTTTGACCATGGGGCGGATCGTATTGAAATTGGAACAACGTTACGCGAACCGGAAAGAGAATGGCTGGCAGGTGTCATTGAACAATGGAGCGAAGAATAACCGGATGTTGCTGCGGGTGAATAATACTGATCAGGAATATAAATGACGCCATGAAAATTGATCTTAAGAAGGATGCCCGGACAATCTATAAATTTTTAAGGCAGCGCGTGCGCGATTACCCGATCTATGTGAATAATGGCCCGGGCGAAGATGCCGATCCGATTTCGCAAATTACACTTGGCTTTCAGATATCTCAGGCTGGCTGGATAGCGATTGTTTTTGATACACGTGCTGATGGTGCACCAGATGGTGAATGGCAGGCTTATATCGAGGAAAACTGGCTGGAGTTTCCCCACTGGCTAGAGGCAGTCGATGCTTTGTATGACGACGAAGAGCCGATTGAATTTATTCTACCTCACGGAAAAAAGAAAAAAGTTGGTATAGATGATGACCTGGCTGAGGTGGTTGGAAGTATGCTGAAAGATATATTGATTCAGGCGAGGAAGGAAAAATGTTTTAATGAATTGCCAATCGCCACAAAATGCAGCATGGGAGTGGAGGATCATGATGGTGCGTACGGATGACCGAGTTATGAAAGTCGCTACAAAATTGGCAGAGTTGTTTAGCCGAATATCTTTCCTGCATTCCAAAGATGAGTGAGCATGCTTGGTCAGTTTTGCGATGTAGCCATGATACTCGCTGCATTACGGTATTGGGTGTGAAGTGCCGTTTGATGATCCATGAGATAACTTTGGTGTTACCGATGTGGATTGATAATTGTTATGCCGACGTTGGGAAATGTGTTCATTTCCGACAGGGCGGTTGATGCTTCCTGCAGGGAGATCGTTTGGCTGATCAATTTGGCGGGGGCGACTTTTTTGGTGCGGATCATTTCAAGCAGGGCGGGATATCGGTGGGCCTGCATGCCGTGGGAACCGTACAGTTCCAGTTCGTTGGCGATGATCCTGCTCATCGGGAGATTGCAGGCTCCCTGTTCGTCGGGCATGAGGCCGATTTGAATGTGCCGGCCTCGTTTTCTTAACGATTCGATCGATGCGATACAGCTTTGCGGACTTCCGATAGCATCGACTGAAACATGGACTCCGCCTTTGGTTTGTTCACAAATCTCTGCTGCAACATTTGTTGTTGTTTTTGAATTCCAGGTGAAATTCGCACCGACTGAGCGGGCAAAATCAAGTTTTTCTTCATCGATATCGACAGCAATCACGCAGGCCCCAACGGCTTTGGCAATCATAATCGCAGAAAGGCCCACACCACCGCAGCCGTAGATGGCAACCGTTTGCCCGGGTCTAAGTCGTGCCTGATCGATCAACCCGCGAAACGCGGTTGCAAATCGGCATCCCAGAGAAGCAGCCGTTGCATCATCAATTTCATCCGGAAGAGAAACCAGATTCACATCAGCAAAATCAATCGCAACATATTCGGCAAACGATCCCCAATGAGTGAAACCGGGCTGTGTCTGATGCGGGCACACCTGATGATCTCCCGCAGCACATTGTTCACACGAACCACAACCGCAAACAAACGGAACCGTTACGCGGTCCCCCACTTTCCACCGTTTGACACTCTTTCCAACAGCTTGAACAACTCCCGCCAGTTCATGTCCCGGCACATGAGGCAAAACAATATCCGGATCGTGCCCCATCCATCCATGCCAGTCACTGCGGCAAAGCCCGGTTGCAGTAACAGAGATCACCACACCCTCATCTGCGGGAGTAGGATCAGGAACATTTTGCAATGCCGGCAACACGCCAAATTGTTCATACAGAATCGCTTTGATGTCACAGCCCCTTAATTGCTCCGCGATACTAACCAGGTATCTGGCCTACTCAAAGCTTGGGTTGAATATTTTTTGGCCTTTACACGTCTTCAGATCCTCCACATCCAACTGTGTTTCCGAAGTGATATAGTCAATAGCTTCTAGAGCAGTAGAAAATTGTGTAACCTCTTCTCGTTCATAGACTTCAGCGATCATTTGCGATTCTTCAATTACATCAATGTAAACTTTGTAAGCACCACCATGTTTTTGAATTCCAACTGAAGACCAATATGTACAGTCGTTGTGATTAAATGAAAACGATTTTCCAACCTGCTTGCCTGCTTCGATTATTCTCAGTAAATGTTTCATGTTAAATTTCTGTGATATTGACAAATAAGCTAATTACTTTATTCATGCAGGTCCATTATCTTCCCGCTATGGGGCTGTTTATTGCAATTCAATTCAACATACATTTTACAGATTTCCTATCCAAAAACAGAACGCCACAGTTTGTCAGCGAGCCATTTTGAATCGGCGAACATCATGTTGAGGCAGGGGACGATGATGAGGGTTAAGCCGGTGGCGAAAATTAAACCGTAGGTAAGGGTGACGGCCATCGGGATGAGGAATTTTGCCTGGAAACTGGTTTCGAACATCAACGGTGTTAATCCTGCTGCGGTGGTAAGAGTGGTGAGGATGATCGCTCGCAGGCGAAGTTTGGCTCCATTCACATTGGCTTCAAATGGATCTTCACCACTTCGAATTCGGCGGTTGATGAAATCAACAAGCACCAGCGAATCGTTTACCAGAATTCCTGAAAGTGCCAGGAAGCCGATACAGCTTAGAAAGGTAACTTCATTGCCTGTTATGTAATGCCCAAGGATTGCCCCCTGCATACCAAACGGAATGGCTGACATCACAACGATTGGTTGCAGATACGATTGGAACAGACCAGCCAGTAACATGTAAATAATTAAAAATGCTACCGGAAGGGCGATGAATAACGAACCGAATGATTTGCCTCGCTCTTCGGTGCTGCCGGTGAATTCAAGAGTCACTTTTGGGTGTTCTGCAAGTAGTTTGGGAATGTAATCAGTGCGGAATTGATCAACGACGGCATCGGGAGAATTAGCCGACATCTGCACGTCGCCGTAAATGGTGATTGCTCGTTTTTGTTGCGAGCGATGGATACTGGTGTAACCACGTGCTTCAGTAAACTCAGCGACTTCAGATATCGGTACCCACCGCGAAAGAGAATCCTGTTCGCCCGGTTGTGCAATCGCGTTTGGAATGGGAATTCGCAGTGCTTCAATGTTGTAAACATCAACCCGGTATTTTTCGGGAAGGCGAACCATAATTTTCACATCTTCCCGGTTACGGGTGAGACTTTTCGCTTCGACACCGTACAGGGCAAAGCGAACAAAGTTGCCCAGGTCTGAGACGGTTATTCCTGTTGAGCGAGCCGATTCGAGAAGTCGCAGTTGTACTTCCCGCTTGCCGACATCGTAATCGTCATCGAGATCGACGACTCCATCGTAAGAGGCGAGTTCTTTTTTAATTTTTTTAGTGACCTGAATTAACTCATCAAAGTTTTCGCCGGCAACACGAATTTCAATATCTTTTCCTGCCGGACCTCCACTTAACGCTTCCCATTTAATTGAATTGATCCCCGTTAACGAGTCACTCAATTTACGAAATTCAACCATCAGTTCATCACTGGAACGCAGTCCTTTTTTCTCTCGTTCATCTGCTTCCATCAGTTCAACAACAATTTGCCCGAGATGAGACTGCTTCCCGCCGCCGGTCGCTCCCATTCCACCAATATTCATTTGGGAGCCAACAGATGTCTGGACGCTTTGAACTTCAGGAAGCTTCTTCACATAGTTTGAAATGTAAACCAGTTTGTCACGAGTTTCCGCGATAATGGTTCCTACGGGCATTTCCAGATCAGCTGTGATAGTTTCGCTATCCATTTTCTGTATGAAAACAAAGGGGACGATTCCACCCACCATCAACGAAATGGAAGTGGCGCATGTTGCCAATGCAACTGTCAGCGTGACATATCGCCATCTCATCGCGATGCGTAAAAGTATCTCGTAATACTTAATGAACAAGTCGTGCATGATGTGATGTTGAAAATTCGTCAACCGGTGCCACGCTTTCCCGAGATGCGTTTTCGATACTTTTTTGACCGCTTTTTTGCGTTTGAGATGTTTCAAATGCGAAGGGAGAATGAGCAGGGCTTCAATCAGCGAAACCGAAAGTGCCGCCAAAACGACCAGCGGCAGGTCTTTCATAAAATCGCCAATGCGACCGCGAATAAACATTAACGGTGCGAACCCGGCAATGGTTGTGGTGACTGCAACGGTGACGGGCCACATGACCTCCTCGGCTCCATTGACGGCTGCTTCGACAGACTCTTCGCCTTCTTCAACATGCCGAAATATATTTTCACCAATTACGATGGCATCATCGACCAGAATTCCGAGAACGATAATTAAGCCGAACATTGAAAGCAGATTGATCGAAACACCGAACAGCCACATCGCAACAAAGGTTCCCATAAAGGAAATCGGAAGCCCGAGAGCCGCCCAGATCGCAACTCGCCAATCGAGAAACAGGACCAGTGAAAGCAACACAAGCACCAGCCCCGAAAGACCGTTTCGT
>WFOZ01000390.1 GCA_015487825.1 Planctomycetaceae bacterium | reverse complement strand
TAGTTACCGAAGATACCGTTTACTGCGGCGGTTCCAGCTTGAACGCATACGATTTGAAATCACCCGCGACAAAAACAGAACTTGATCGAAAAGGTCGCAAGACGAGCCGGTTAACATTAAATCGAAAATGGGAAATGGACGCCTCGTGTCGTCTGTGGCTCAAAGCAGGGAATCGCCTGTATGGTTCACAGCCGGGAAAAATTGTAGCGTTTCAACTTGATGCCAACTCAGGGAAGCCAGCGCTTGTCTGGGAGAAAAAATTCAGGAAAGAGATATGTTCAATAATTGCCGTTGATGGTTGCCTTGTTGTTTCAACAATTGAAGGTGGCATTTATTGTTTTTCTGGACAATCAACTACGCAACCGGTGACACATCAGAAAAAGATTGCGCTGAGTTCATCAGATCAGAATGCTTACAAAAATTCGGTGCAGCAATTGATAAAGCAATTCGATGTGACCGAGGGATATTGTCTGGCGTTCGGGTTGGAAGACGGGCATCAATTGGCAGAATTGGCCCGGCAAACAAAGCTGCAAATTATTGGAGTGGATGCCGATTCAAAAAAAGTTTCGCACATACGAAATCACTTGGATGCTCTTTCTTTATATGGCAAACGCATTTCGATCTTTGAAAACGATCCTGTCCAGTTTGATATCTCCCCGTATCTGGCGAGTCTGATCATATCCGAAAATATCGACGCTTCGGGGATTGATCGAACAGTCCCGTTTGTTCGCAGAGTCTTTAATGCACTTCGCCCGTATGGCGGAGTCGCAGTTTTCAATATTTCTGATGAGCAGCATGCTCAATTCAATGCTGCAGTCATAGAAGCAAAGTTGGAGAATGCAGTCGTTTCTCGCTTTGAAAAGATGACCATTTTGAAACGGGACGGCGCACTGCCCGGTTCGGGAGATTGGACGCATCAATATGCAGATGCTGCCAACACCGCGGTTTCCAAAGATAGCCTGGTGAAAGCACCGCTCGGTATTTTGTGGTTTGGCGGATCAACCAACGAAACGATTCTGCCTCGTCATGGGCATGGTCCGAGTGAGCAGATTGTTGGCGGGCGGTTGTTCATCGAAGGAATCGATTCGATGCGGGCGATGGATGTTTATACCGGTCGCGTTTTGTGGGAAACGAAACTGCCTGGTCTCGGAAAATATTATAACAATACGAGCCATCAACCCGGGGCTAATTCGGTCGGAAGCAATTACGCCTCGGCTGAAGATGGTGTTTATATTGCGTACGGAAACAAGGGGTTACGACTCGATCCGAAAACGGGGGAAATTATTACCGAATTCAAATTGCCTGCCGATGAAAATTCAACAGCTCCAGAGTGGGGTTATATCGGTCTCTGGAAAAACCTGCTGATAGTTGGATCAAGCCCCATTAAAGAAGAGGGAGAAACGCCCGGGAAATTTACTCAGGATGGCACCACCAGTAAACGACTGGTAGTGATGGATCGGTATTCGGGAAAGGTATTGTGGAAGAAAGATGCGGAACTCGGTTTTCGTCATAACGCGATTGTGTTAGGCGATGGTAAACTGTTTTGCATCGACCGACTACCTGATTCTGTTGTTGAAATCATGAAACGGCGTGGACTCGAAATCAAAGGAACAGATCGACTCATTACGTTTGATGCAGTTTCAGGCAAAGAACTATGGAACAGCGACAAAAACATTTTCGGAACGTGGCTCGGTTATTCCGAAGAGTTTGGAATTCTTCTGCAATCGGGGCGGGCGGCTCGTGATATGTTGCGGGATGAGCCGGCCAATCGGATGATCGCTTACCGGGGAGAAACCGGCGAAGTTGTCTGGGATAAACCAAACTCACACAGTGGTCCGTGCTTGCTTCATCATCGGCGAATTATCACGCAAAGTGGTGCGTTCGATTTGCTCAGCGGTGAAAAAGAATTGCGTACCAACCCGCTCACCGGCGTCAAATCTTCGTGGAATTATTCGAGGAATTACGGCTGCAACTCGGCTGTCGGAAGCGAATGCCTGTTGACGTTTCGCTCGGCTGCGGCTGGTTATTTCGATCTGTTAAGTGACGGCGGCACTGGCAACATGGGGGGCTTCAAATCGGGTTGCACGTCGAACTTAATTGTTGCCAACGGCGTATTGAATGCCCCCGATTATACTCGAACCTGCACGTGTGCATATCAAAATCAAACTTCGCTTGCATTTATTCCT
>WFOZ01000389.1 GCA_015487825.1 Planctomycetaceae bacterium | reverse complement strand
GAGATTTAATTTGAGCTTCCAATAATCTTGGAGACCACATGGCGCATTCATCTTGTTGCTACGCAACCCAACCGCTAAAAGCGGATGGGCTACCCAATTATTTCAATATTTCCTGCCACTTTTGCGCAGCATTTCATTGATAAGATACTAAAAAGCCCTTCCCTTCAATCCACAATAGTATAAACAGAAAACCGCTTCTTATCAATCACTGTTAATGCGTAGCATATTCAGCCACTTTGTTCCTTTTGTTTTTTCTTCCACAGGAGCATCTGGCTGGTCCGGTTCTATATCGAGCCCCATAATAGTTTGAGGGTCGATGCCATGTTTTCGGAGCTCTTTTTGAATTTGTATTTTCGCGGCATTCAACTGAGTTTCTTCCCGGCTGAGTCGGGCGCGTTCCAGCGACAGGCTGACTTCGCTGAGCCGAAGCTGGTCTTCGAGTTGTTGTTCGAGTTGCTGAACTTTTTGAACAAGTTCTTCCGGGCAACCTTGCAGCTCCTCCCAGTTTTCGGGAGCCTTCACGCCGAACTGTTTTCGGGCGGCACAGAGGTGATCAATAATGGTTTTGATGTAATCATCTCGCTGAATGATTGCTTCACGAAGTTCTTCACTGGAAGCGGCATCGAAGTCGACCGGTCCCGGTTGTTCGGGCAGTTCTTCCTGATGAGACGAGCCTTCTGTTTCGGGTAAAGCATTAGTTGAAAATTCTTCCGGAGTCTCTTCAAGAATTGTTTCCGGTATTTGTTCGGAAGGATGTAGAAAAGCTGCCTGCAGGGAATCGAGCAGGTCCGCGTGAGAAGCTTCTGCATCCATTTCAGAAATTGGTTCTTCAATAATTTCTTCTTGAGAGAACGCCGTTGTCTGGACTGGTCGATTGGCTAATTGGGTAATTAAGTCGCGCATCTCTTCCAGCTGCATTTCTACGCGACCAATTGAACCGGCAATCTGGGTAGCGTCCCACTGTTCGACCAGATATGCAACATCCTGAGCAACGGTTTCCTGCTGCTGAGCAAACTCTGCCGGTAGGGAGCCGCCTCCATTTCCGTGTGAGGCGCGAGCACCCGTGCGATGCAGTCGATCAAGCTGTTCGGCAGCCTGTTCAAGTTGCAGCGTTAATGCCTGGACAAGCTCATTCTTGTTCTCAAGCTCACTTTTTAGTGCTTTGTTATTCACCAGAGAGTAAAGTCCATTCTAGTTCACATCTCATTATTACTGAGGTCGCTGTGCGAACCCCGCCCACAGTTTACCTATTCAAGAATAGCTCACGGTGACTGATGGTGCAGAAACTGATTGCCAGAGTATGAAGTTCTCGAAGCGTACTTTCAGGAATTTGATCATTATTGCGAATGGGTGGGTTCAGGCGACAATGCGGATTCTGTCGGTCCCTTGAATTGCAGCGGTTCTTCACGGCATAATCCGATAAGGCTCTGTTTTGAATGATAAATCCGATCAAGGAATATGATGATGAATTATCGAACATCGATTAATTTGACTGTTTTGCTGCAAGTGGTATTAGGGATCAGTTTAATAACCACGGTGGAATTGTATGCTGCAGATCCTCTTACCGAATTTACGGTTCAGTCGATCGATTTGAATAATGACCTTTCCCGGCAGGTAATTGTTGATCGTGAGAAGGGGCAATATCTTGGGCATCCGACAACCTGCCTGCTGGAAGATGGAAAAACAATCCTTTGCGTTTATCCCAAAGGACATGGTCGCGGCGGTATCGTTTACAAACGCAGCATCGATGGCGGGTTAACCTGGAGCAAGCGTCTCCCCACTCCGGCCAGCTGGGCGAGCTCAAAAGAAGTTCCGACATTGCATCGGGTGATTGATGCTCAGGGGAAAAAGAGAATCATCATGTGGTCCGGACTCTACCCGGCTCGATTGGCGGTCACCGAAGATGATGGGCACCACTGGAGTGAACTGAAAAAAGTGGGTAACTGGGGAGGAATCGTAGTGATGGGCTTTGTCGAAAAGCTCAAAACGCCGGGAAAATATCTGGCGATGTTCCACGATGATGGCCGCTTTTTCACCGCAGATGGAAAGAAAGAATCGGGATTTACACTCTACAAAACATTTTCAGAAGATGGTGGTTTGACATGGTCTGCCCCGGAAGCTGTTTATCATTCCAGCGAAGTGCATTTGTGCGAACCGGGTTGTATTCGCTCGCCTGATGGAAAAAAACTGGCGGTGCTGCTCAGAGAAAATGCAAGAAGAAAAAATTCACACATCATCTTCTCAGAAGATGAGGGCACAACCTGGTCGAAGCCGAAAGAGCTTCCTCTCAGCCTGACTGGGGATCGACAT
>WFOZ01000388.1 GCA_015487825.1 Planctomycetaceae bacterium | reverse complement strand
CCTTTACACGAACCAGACGCATTCTTATTTTCGCGCACCGCATTTGTA
Organism: Planctomycetaceae bacterium; assembly: GCA_015487825.1. Taxonomy (GTDB): domain Bacteria; phylum Planctomycetota; class Planctomycetia; order Planctomycetales; family Planctomycetaceae; genus Rubinisphaera. The sequence goes on along the minus strand of WFOZ01000388.1, from coordinate 4,001 downwards.
CGTTGCAATTGCAGCTCGTTTCATGCCCGGACGGCAAGTGCTTACCGATGAGCAGGCCAAGGCGATTAACGTCAATCCCAAATACTTCAAAGATACCTCTGATGCAATTTTCATGACAACACGCGGCGGCAATATTTATGATCGCACATTCTTGAGCAGCTTTGTTCGTCCGGGAATCGGTGCCCGTAACTGGGTTTCCCGAACCAATTATCCCGCATTGAATGTTGTACAGACCGGGCCGACAGAAATGTCTGTTTATGTCAATCAGGACTATGCGCAGCCAACGGCTCATCTCCGCAGATATTCGATGCGGCTCGATGGTTTTGCGTCTGTTCAAGCTCCTTATGCCGGCGGAGAATTACTGACAAAACCGATTCAGTTTTCCGGCAATCAATTGAAAATGAATTTTTCAACTTCCGCAGCGGGTGGAATTCGTGTGGAAATTCAGGATGCAGCTGGCAAGCCAATCCCCGGATTCACGCTGGCCGATTCCCAGGAACAGATTGGCAACGAAATTGAACGAGTCGTCACATGGAAATCAGGAAGCGACCTTTCAAAGTTGTCTGGCAAAACAGTCCGGTTACGATTTGTGATCAAAGACGCAGACCTGTTCGCAATCCAGTTCGCCAAGTGATTTCGCGCTGGCAGGAGACAGGATATAGTCTGCTTACGCGGGAATGAGTAACCAGGGAACGAATCAATTATCAAGCTCTAAATATGTCTTTGTTTGCAGGAAAAGCCAGCGATGAAAAAAATATTATCTTTTAAACAACGTATATTGAGGGTCGTGCTGATCACCCCCTGCGTACTGCTTGCGTGTGGGCTGGTCGGTTTATGGCTGCTACAGCCACGAAAAGGGTATGGTGATGAACCACCTGCAGGATATTCATCGGTCGAAATGATTAAACTCGCGATCATCACCAGGCAGTTGCCTCTGGTTGATCGAGAGCCGCCCGTTCCTGAAACAGTCGAAGTAAAAAAAGGGATTGAATACGGTAAGGGAGGTGAGATTCCACTGAAGCTGGATCTGTATTCCCCGAAAGAGCTTGAAACACCGGTTCCCTGTTTAGTCTTTATTCACGGGGGCGGATGGAAAAGTGGTAAGCGGGAAGACTATCACCTTTACTGTGTCAAGTTCGCGAAAATGGGGTACGTGGTTGCCACAATCAGCTACCGACTTCGCGATGTTGCCCCCTACCCCGCTGCGGTAAAAGACGCCAAGTGTGCGGTTCGCTGGGTGCGGGCAAATGCGAAAGAATTGAATATCGACCCCAATCGTATCGCAGCAATTGGTGGTTCAGCTGGCGGGTACCTGGCCATGATGATCGGCTACTCCTCTGATGTAAAACAGTTTGAAGGGGAAGGGGGAAATCCCGAAGTAAGCAGTCGCGTCCAAGCGGTTGTCAATCTGTATGGACCGGTTGATCTGACGACAGAATATGCGCGCAATCACGGATTAATTACCGGATTTCTCAAAAAGAGTTATGAAGAAGATCAGGATATCTACAAGCAGGCATCTCCACTGACTCATCTCACCAAAGACGATCCCCCCACGCTGATTCTGCATGGCACAATCGATGACCTTGTTCCAATCAGCCAGGCGGATAAACTCGCAGCTGGATTGAAAAAGCAAAATATCCCGGTCCAATACGAACGCCTTAAAGGCTGGCCACACGGCATGGACCTGGCACAGGTTGTCAACGATTATTGTGTTCTCCAAATGCACAAATTCCTGAAATTACACCTCGATGCAAAACAGTGAGCCCAGCTCGACTGGCTTATTTTGATAGCCGTCACCAAATGAACGCCCTTGAAATTTGCGTAACACCCAGCACGACTGGTTCATTCTGATAGCCGTAACCAAACTGATATTTTTCTGAAATTTGCGAGCCGTTCGCAAACTTTTACCGTTAGTAACATAGAAATATTTGACTGCTAGCAGCATAAATCGACATTACAGAAAACGTTTTTTAAACCATTGATCATGTCGTCTCTGGTGTCAATCTTCTTAATTGATGTTTAATATTTTTGACAGTTTTTCACTTACAAAACGGCAAAAGTATTACACATCATTTGTTGTTTGCAGCACCAATCTGGCTTTGAATTGAGGGGCAGGACGACTCCAATAATAACTATCTGAATTTCAGTGAAAAGGTGATAATAGAATTCCATTATCACCATCGTTTATTCCAGGAAACAAACAGACGCTCGTGCAATGACAGGAAATATCTAATGCATTATTACAGACGATTATTTGTTTTCATTTTCTGTTTACTTGCAGTTTTTAAAACTGAGCAGGTTGTACTTGCTGCCTCACCAATCTTAAAGCAGTCCATTCCCGACAAACTTGTAGTACTGACATTTGATGATTCTGTGAAGTCGCATTATACAGTTGTGCGGCCGTTGCTTCGTAAATATAAATTTGGAGCGACATTTTTTATCACCGAAGGATTTGAATTCAAGACGAACAAAAAGCATTATATGAGCTGGAGTGAAATAGCGAGGCTGTATCAGGATGGCTTTGAGATTGGGAATCATACTCGAAGTCATATGGGACTGGATGCGAAACATCCTGAGAGTTTAAAGAAGCAACTGGCAGCTTACCCTGAACAGCTTGGGGCGATTGATGCTCGCTGTAAAGAGTACGGCATTCCCGTTCCCACCAGTTTTGCCTATCCGGGAAATGGAATTGCAGCCGAGGCACTACCGCTTTTGAAAAGCCTGAACATCAAATTTGCCCGGCGAGGTGGGGCACCGGAATATCCTTACGAAAAAGGGCGAGGGGTTGCCTATGAACCGGGCAAGGATCATCCGCTGTTACTCCCCACAGCCGGCGATGCGAGACCAGATTGGGAATTATCTGATTTTGTGCGGGCGGTGAAACAGGCAAAAAACGGTCGAATCGCAATTATCCAGTTTCACGGTGCGCCGGATCTGGCTCACAGTTGGGTGAATACACCAGTCGGGAAATTTGAACTCTACATGAAATACCTGGCAGAAAATAATTATCGGGTAATTGCATTGCGAGACCTGGAGAAATATGTTGATCCAAATTTTACTCCCAGGAATGCTTTCGACGTGATTGAAGAACGTAAAAAAGAATTAGCGAAACAAAAATGATCCCCAAATCGGAATTTACTCTTCCCGGGCAGATCGTGTAACAACAATTTCCCGTTTCCAGTGTTCTTCATGAATTGGCCAGCAGCGAATTTGCAATGTTTCGTCATGATGTTCCTGATAACTGCACTGCTCGTGGGATTGTTCCCAACAGTCACGTTCGACTGGCAGGAAATCACGTGAGCAGGAAGAGTTGGAGGCGCGACGCTTTGTGATACGTCCCTGATCAATCACGGTTACGCAGCCGGGAACCGGGCGATCCAGCAGACGCAAAGCAATTAACTCGTAACTGGCAGTCGAAAAAATTTCTTTCAAAAGAAACAGCGATTCACAGACCAATTCTGCTTCTGCAAAAAAAGTCCTGCCGGGAAGAAGCAAACGAGGGGCAATTAAGTTTGCGATATGTTCGCGCAAACCGGGTTCGCAATTTGTGGGATCAACGCCAACTTGCTGAAAAACGCGATACGCCAGTGTCTCTCCAATTTCATGACTTGCGGCCCATTGAACTCGCTCTGGACGCTGGTCAGGCTTGAGAAAAATTGCATTACGTTTTCCAAACCGTTTTAATCGACCACGGGCAGCCTGCTGACGATCAAAAATGACATCACAACCAATTCGCCGGGCAAGCTGAATGGCATCAACCTCACCTGAGAGATATCCCCCCTGTTCCAGAACACGTTCAGCTTCGTGATCTGCCGCTTTTTGCCACAATTTTATATCCCACATTTCCCCTGCTCCCCAACAGAATAGACCATATGATCACTATATCGTACAGGACGCATATACTCACGTCAACCACTCGAAGAAATAGTATTCAAAATCAGGCAGAACATTCAGCGATTCCCGCTGGTTATGAAAAGTCTGTGTTTGCAGGGGGAATTGGT
>WFOZ01000387.1 GCA_015487825.1 Planctomycetaceae bacterium | reverse complement strand
TTGCAGGAAACCGTCAAAGAGGAAGGCACGTTTTTTGTACAGAATATCAACGAAAGCTGGCCAAACCTCCCGAAAAACGAAACGATTAAGCAACTTCGAATTTTACAGGTGCTGATGAAAACAACGCCCGATGCGAACAAGCCAAAAGTCGGTCTTGCAAATGCCTCGCCTGGCAAGCAGGTTCTCGGAACCGTGCCGGTCGAACCAGATGGATCAGCGTACTTCCGTGCTCCTGCAAGAACCCCTCTTTCGTTTCAGGCTCTTGACAAAAACGGCATGGCCGTTCAAACGATGCGAAGCCTGACCTACCTTCAACCGGGAGAACACGCCACTTGCATCGGCTGCCATCAATACCGTAACCGCGTTCCGAGTTCTCGATTTTCAGCACTGGCAAGAAAACGGGCTCCATCGATAATCGCTGCCGGGCCGGAGGGGTCAAGACCGTTGAGCTACCCGATTCTCGTTCAACCCGTTCTCGATAAGCATTGTGTCAGTTGCCATAAAGAGGATGATGCTGCCGGCGGGATCAGGCTCACCGGCAATCCGGAAGGAAGCTTCACCGCATCTTACAATGCCCTTGCACCGCTTGTCTCTTTCTCTCAGTGGAACGGTTCCCCAAAATCCAACTACGAACCTCTGACCCGACCAGGTCTGTTCGGTGCCCGAGCAAGCAAACTGACAAAGCTGCTCCTCAAAGGCCACGAAGGGGTTGAACTTTCTGAGCAGGAAATGGAACGCCTCATCACATGGATGGACGCCAACGCACTCTTCTACGGCACCTTCAATAGAGACGACCAGAAACGACAACAACTCGGCGAACGTATCGCAGAACCATCATTAAAATAACCCAGGTAGGCGAATCGGAGGTGTTAACCCCATGGTAACGACGTGTCACAGAACCGATAACCAGCAGTTTAGCTGGGCAGCGCCAGGTTCAGATCATTCCCAGGTTCCTGCTTCAGCTCGTTCCCAAGCTCCTGCTTGGGAACGCACGGCTGGGAAGGTCCTCCTTCCCACGTGTTTTCGTGCGTTTGAGATGACTTTTCGTTCCGAGGTGAAGCAGGAGCTTCATTCCCTTGCGTTCCCAAGGGGGACCTTGGGAACGAGGAAAAGCCGTTTCTCAAAAACCTTTCACAGCTTCGCCGCTCTACATCCAGAGCATTTCCCATGGGGTGACCGGACGATGCGGGTATTTCAGGATATATAGAAATCCCGCCAACAGCACTGCAATCAAGACTGTGAATCTGAGGTAGTCTTGCGATGAAAGGTGAGAAGTTGTGACGATCCAAACCAGCGCGACGATCCACGCACTACCAAGGCAGACCATGCCTGTAACGAGAGCGTATTTCTCCTGCCCGAGAAAAGTCAGCATGTCATCAGGGGGACAGTAAGGTGTCCGCAAGAGTTCAAGCATCAACCATTCCAATATTACAACGCCGGTGGTTCCGTAGAAAAGGATTGACATTCGCCACTGTTGCGACTGAGCGTTATTGGAATCTTGTTTCATGATGAACACTCAATGAATTTGATGAAGCCAGTCCTGATTACTCATCGAACCTCTTTCGGCAATTTTAATATTTATTCACTCGCAAAACATCACTATGAGGGAAGAAAGAGAGACCATACAAAAAGAACCGCACACGGTATATAAACGTGTGCGGTTCGCAGGCAGACAACAGATTGCTGCGGCTTTTGGGGAAAGCCGCAAGCCTTATCGGCTGTTAGACATCGTAGTACAAGTCAAATTCGAATGGATGAGGTCGTAACTGCAGTGGTGCAATTTCCTCTTCCCGTTTATGACTGATAAACGAATTAAGAAGATCTTCCGAGAAGACATCGCCAGCGGTCAGGAAGTCGTGATCGGCTTCGAGAGCTTCCAGTGCTTCATTGAGTGATGTCGGTGCGACATTCGTTTCAGCGAGTTCTTCCGGTGTCATGTCGTAAATATCACGATCAAGAGGTTCACCCGGATCAATTTTATTCTGGATACCGTCAATCATCGCCATCATCAGGGCGGTGAAGCTGAGGTAGCCACAAGCTGTTGGATCCGGTGTTCGGAACTCAACCCGTTTAGCTTTCGGGCTGCCGGAGTACATTGGAATTCGGCAGGAAGCAGAACGGTTTCGCTGACTCATGGCCAGTGTCACAGGAGCTTCGAATCCGGGAACCAGGCGGTGGTAACTGTTGATGGTCGGGTTCGACAACGCGATCAACGCACGACCATGTTTGATGATTCCGCCGATGCCGTGCAGAGCCATTTCGCTCATCCCGGCATAGCCGTCACCAGCCATCAAAGTGTCGCCATCTTTCCACAATGAAATGTGAGTGTGCATTCCAGAGCCGTTATCTTCAAAGACAGGCTTTGGCATGAACGTAACAGTTTTGCCATGTTTTTTGGCAACATTCTTAATAACATACTTGTACCACAGGAACTGATCAGCCATCTTTTCAAGAGGGCAGAATTCCATGTCAATTTCACACTGGCCAGCTGTGCCGACTTCGTGATGGTGAGCTTCAACAACGATGCCCAGATTACGAAGTTCGGTAACCATTTCGCCCCGCAAATCAACGAGTGAATCGTTAGGCGAAACAGGGAAGTAACCAGCTTTGTAGCCGACTTTGTGGCCAAGGTTTCCTGCAACTTCGGCTCGACCGGTGTTCCAGGCCGCTTCGGAGGAATCGATTTCGTACATTGAACCACGTGGTGAAGAGTGGAAGCGAATGTCATCGAAAACAAAGAATTCCGGTTCAGGACCGATGAAGCAGGTATCTGCAATGCCGGTGCTTTTCAGATAATCGATCCCGCGTTTGGCAACGCCACGAGGATCTTTATTGTAAGGCTGCTTGGTGATCGGGTCGAAAATGTCTGCAATTACACTGACTGTTGGAAGTGCGAAAAAAGGATCCATCTGAGCAGAATTTGGATCGGGAATCGCAATCATGTCTGATTGATCAATCGTCTGCCAGGCTCGGATGGAAGAACCATCAAATCCGAAACCATCTTTGAAAACGCCCTCATCGAGTGTATCGATCGGGTAGGTACAATGCTGCCAGGTGCCGAACAGGTCGCAAAATTTCATATCGACCTGTACTGCGCCATTCTCTTTAGCGAATGCGAAAAAATCCGAAGGTGTCATCACCTGTCTCCTTGACTACTTTTAACTCTAAACAACATGAACGTGATGCCGGCCCGAGCGCTTACTCAGCAGAACCGTACACCGGACGGCACACCCGCCCGCAGAACAGTACACCCGTCCTTTGGTGAAGCACGAAACAGGAATCACACTCAAAGTTTACCGGATTGAATGCCCTTTTCTGTGGGAATCCCGGCAAATACTCTTCTCGAATAATGAGTGATTTCTGTTCGACTATTTCAAACAATTGCTGAATTCGTGCGCAAAAGTGCCTAATTAAACGGCACTCCCAATGCTTTTGTCGTCCTGAAAAAGCATTAAAACGTGTAATTTTTACAATCAGCGGCACCGCAACTGTCTACAGGAACCGTTGTTCGCAAAGGTCATGCCAGTAATACCCAAATTCAGAGTGAGCTGCAATTCTCCCGCAGCAATCTGGAGATTATTTTTGCAGATGCCTCTCATCTTCCCCGCAGACTTGAACTGGACGTCCAATCTTCGATGATAGAGACCGGCATTCAGGCAGCCCTTCTCTTCTGATCAGGAAATTTCCAATGAAACCAGATAATCTCGCTCATTCACTTTTTACTCTTATAACCGGTTTGCTAATTGCAGTTGCCTTCTCGTATGTAGTATTGCCTGCCCGGGCAGAACCCGCAATCAATCCGGCTGCCGGTCAGGGGATTCTGGTGGGAAATGTGACAGATAATTCTGCGGTACTTCAGGTACGCCTTACTACGGGAGATCATCTGATCAAGGGGGATCTTCCCGGCACCGAGGGAGTTGTAAAATTCGTCATCAGGGCGAGCTCGGGAGAGTCAGAAAATTCGGCTACAGAGCTTGAAGCCAGCAGTGACGCCAGTCATGATTTTATTGCCAGGGTTGTTGCTGAGAATCTGATACCGAATAAAAAATATTCATGCACAACAACAATTCTAAAAAATGGTCAAACTTATTGTGGGCCGAAAGCTGAATTCAAAACATTACCCGGAGCAAAAAATGCAACTCCTGTCAGTTTTGTTGTTGTTACCGGAATGAACTACGCCAAGTTTCATGGCGATGATCGGATTGATAAAAAACAACATTTGATTGAGAATAATACGAAACTGCCCAGGTCCTATCAGGGAGCGGATAAGCAACTTGGTTACCTTGCACTGGAAACAATACTTTCGCTCAAACCGAATTTCTTTATCGGTACCGGAGACAATGTCTATTACGATACACCGGATAAACCACGCGCAAAAACCCTCGTTGAACTTCGAAAAAAATGGCACGAACAGTTTGCACAACCCCGCTATCGCAATCTCTTTGCCAAAGTTCCCACCTACTGGATGGTTGATGATCACGATTATCGAATTGACGATTGCGATAACACCGGTAATTACGATCCCAGCCCGAAAGTTGGCCTGCGAATGATGCTCGAACAATTGCCGTACGGATCTTACAGCGATAAAGAAGTCAAGACGTATCGCACACATCGCATCAATAAAGATCTGCAACTTTGGTTCGTGGAAAACCGATTGTATCGCAGCCCGAACAAATCGGAAGATGGCCCTGGCAAAACGATATGGGGAAAAGAGCAGAAAGAGTGGCTGAAAAAAACGCTGCTGCAAAGTGATGCAACATTCAAGCTGCTGATCTCGCCGACGCCAATGGTTGGTCCGGACGATTTGAGAAAAACCGATAACCACACAAACTTCGGCGGCTTTCGGCACGAGCGGGATGAATTTTTCACCTGGCTAAACGAAACAGGCCTTGCTCAAAATAACTTCTATGTTGTTTGCGGAGACAGGCACTGGCAGTACCATGCGTTGCATCCTGCTGGAATCGAAGAGTTTTCCTGCGGTGCGTTGGTTGATGCAAATTCGAGACTCGGTAGAAAGCCGGGAGATCCAAAATCTACTGATCCCAAAGGACTGATTAAACAGATCTATACACAGAAGCTGCGTTCAGGCGGGTTTCTGGAAATTAAAGTGGCTCCGGCATCGAACCAGCACCCCTCAACATTGACATTTATTTTTCACGAGGAGCGTGGCAAGGTCCTTTACACACACCAGAAAGCAGGAGCAAAGAGTTAGGACTGGCATTAAAATTCAAGCCCTCAGCCCGGCTATATCCAGTTAACGTATTTCAGGGGTTGTTGACTTTGCAATTTTTCCGGGCTGCAATGTTTCTGAGCGGATGCTCATCGCTTTGACAAGTGTGCCTGCTCCGAATGCTCCGATAACCTGATCGTCTGTGTTTAGCTTTCGAGAGATCAGCAGATGGCGTTTCATATCGAACAGTATTGTCCCGGTTGGCGTTTGCTGCATCAGCCGGACTTTAATTGCGGGGTCTCGTATTTTTGATATCAATATTGTGGTAAGAGCGATTGTCGCCTGGTCATTCTCAACCGATTTCAGAGTATACAGC
>WFOZ01000386.1 GCA_015487825.1 Planctomycetaceae bacterium | reverse complement strand
TGCCATCGCATTGATGGGAAAGGAACCGCCATCGGCCCCAGTCTTGTTCGTGTTAATGGAAAAATCTCATTAACACCACAACGTCTTATTGAATCAATTCTGCAGCCAAGCCTGGAAGTTGACCCCGGTTACATGCCACTGATGATTGTTACAACCGATGGGAAAGTCGCTTCAGGAATATATCATAAACATAACGGAAAGATTCGACAGATTTACGATTCGCAGGGAAAAATCCTCACTTTTAAAGTAGATGACATTGAAGAAATGATCCCGCAAAAAACCTCTATCATGCCGGATGGATTAGCCAAAAGTATGACGTCCCGGGAATTCCGTAACCTGATCGCTTATCTGCTTGGAAGTGAATTCAACCTTTCAGAATAAACAGTCTCCACAAAGAATTTCCGGGAAGGGGTTGTGTAGCGATTCGCAAACCAGTCTCAACGCGTGAGCGTCCACGAGCAACCAGATTCCTTTACTGCTTAATTAGCTGCTATTCGTCAAACGAAAAAGGCCATCAGTATTACTACTGATGGCCTTTTCTTATTTAGATGCTGACCAGATAATTATCGGGTTGCATATCGTTCAGCAACAGGTGCATCGCAAGTGATATCACACTGGTTGTTATCGCAATCATCGCCAACATCTGAGAATGCAGAGCCGCGTGAGAATGATTTGATTCCACGTCCACCGGTCTTTTGTGCTGAGAAACCGGAATACATATAACTTTGATTGACACTACCGATGGCATCGCCAACATCGTTCAATTCCTGAACAACGGCATGCTGAACTTCGCTCAGCCCGACAATCAAACCAAGAACAAGTAAAGTTGAAATCAGCACCAGTTCTGCTGAAACAACAAATCCTGCTTCATCATTAAACAAATTTTTTAACATATTTATTAATCCTTAAAATTCTGTGTCAGTAAGAAATCATCAGTAATGATCTCTGAAATAGTTTCATCTTTTTGTTCGGGAACTTTTGGCCCTTCCCAGCTTGCTGTTACAGCAGACATTCCTGATGGCCCACCAGAAATGTGATCTCAGAGGTAACGACATCCTGATGACCGCTCCTGCGATCTTCGTCACTCGGACTACGACCATTGAATCCAGCAGGCGAAGCAGAAGCAAGAACGTGGTAAGCAATTCTTTTAGAGAATTTTCAACAACCAGGTAAGTATGACAGATTTTCCGGGTTGTGCCCGACAAGATAGATATGACGATTATCCGGCATGGAATCGCCTTGAAGGGAGGTTATAACCGGAACCGTCGAAGTTAATTACGAAAAAACAGATCAATTTGTATTGCACCGGGCAATGTTGCAGGAAAGTTGGTCTGTGAGTGAGACCCGAAAAGGAAAATCTGTTTTATTGATTTGCTTCTCTCAGTTTTTGTGCCACGTCGATCGCGAAGTAGGTCAAAATGCCATCTGCCCCGGCTCGTTTGAATGCAAGCAGGCTTTCGAGCATCACTTTTTCACGATCTAGCCAGCCTTTTTCAGCAGCAGCCATCAGCATCGCGTACTCACCACTTACCTGATAGGCAAAAACCGGAACGGCAAAAGCTTGTTTGATATGACTGATGATATCCAGATAAGGCATGCCCGGCTTAACCATGACCATATCCGCTCCCTCAAGCAAATCGAAAGCAACTTCCCGGAATGCTTCCTGTGAGTTGGCCGGATCCATCTGATATGTTCTTTTATCGCCACTTCCCAGGCTACCTGCAGAGCCAACCGCATCGCGAAACGGACCGTAGAAAGCAGAAGCATATTTAGCCGCATAAGACATTATCTGAACATGCTGAAAACCGGATGAATCAAGTGCATCGCGAATCTCGCCAATGCGACCATCCATCATGTCTGAAGGAGCGATAATATCGCAACCGGCCTGAGCCTGCACCACCGCCTGTTGAGCGAGAATTTCGACCGATTCATCATTGACAACTTCCCCATTGACCAATAACCCATCCTGACCATGTGAAGTGTAAGGGTCGAGTGCAACATCGCAGATAATCCCGATTTCAATTTCAGCCTGTTTAATGGCGCGAACCGCTTTACACATCAGGTTTTCAGGATTGAGGGATTCTTCTCCGCCGGGAGTTTTCAACTCTGCTGGTGTTGCAGGGAATAACGCGATGGCTGGGATACCAAGTTCTGCCGCCTTACGAACCGGTTCAGTGACACAATCAATGGAATACCGATAGACGCCGGGCATCGATTCGATTTCGCTTTTTGTCTGCTGCCCCTCACAGACAAAAACGGGCCAGATCAAGTCATCGACAGAAAGGCGATTTTCACAAACGAGCCTTCGCGACCAGTCCGAACGCCTGTTTCTACGCAGCCGGGTTGAGGGATATTCACCTGCAATATGAAGGGGCGATGTCATTGTACTACCAACGGTTAATTCTTTTTAGATTGCACATAGTTCAAAATTATTGATCTGATTACAGTTGTCCGAACATACCAGCTGCACAGGGGCGTGCATTGTTTTCGAAGCAGATGTAGCCAACGCTCCAAGTTTCGAATTTATTGCTGTCTGTGTCAATGCTTAGCTGGCCAGCGCCAGGTTCAACTCGTTCCCAAGCTCCTGCTTGGGAACGCACGGCTGGGAAGGTCCTCCTTCCTACGTGTTTCGTTCGTTTTAGATGATTTGTAACTATTCAGCGTTGGCGTAGGGTCCGCTACCCGCGGACCACGATGGGAGGTGGATCCTCCTATTTTTGCGGTGGTCCGCAATAGCGGCCCCTACAAACAACCTTAATT
>WFOZ01000385.1 GCA_015487825.1 Planctomycetaceae bacterium | reverse complement strand
GATATATGTTGTTTCTGACTGCATGAATCTCCCCTTAATTCTTTTTAAATGATTCTTCCCAAACTTATGCACTGGATACCCAAACTTCAGTACGCTTTCCGTAGCGATGTGGGAATGAAGCGTCAGAATAATGAAGATAACTGTGCAATCGCTCTCTGCCCCGAAGATGAGATGTGGTTCAATCGTGGGCATCTGTTTATTGTTGCAGATGGTATGGGAGGACATGAAGTGGGGGAACTGGCCAGTAAAACGGCTGTTGATACAATCCGCCACCTTTATTTCAAATCATCTCACGAACAGGCCAGAGCCGCCATTCGGGAAGCCATGAATGAGGCGAATGCTGCGATTTACGATATCGGCTCAAAGAATCGTGATTTCAAACGGATGGGGACAACCTGCTCGTCACTGATTATTTCCGGAGAAGGATTTATCATTGGGCATGTTGGCGACAGCCGAATTTACCGAGTGCGAGATGAACGGATTGACCAGCTTTCGTTTGATCACACTGTCGCTTCAGAAAATAAATTGCGAGACAGACGGACTCCCACTGCTCCTAATGTTGATGTCGAGAAATTCGGTCATGTACTCACCCGCTGTCTCGGCCCTGACCCGACAGTGAAAATCGATACCGAAGGTCCTTTTGAATACATGCCGGGCGATATTTATGTTCTTTGCTCTGATGGTGTCACCAAGTATCTCAGTGATGCGGAAATTGGTCTGATAGCAAAATCACTACCTGTTGCTGAGGCAGCAAAGTTTATTATCAACCTGACCAATCTTCGGGGAGGTGCAGACAATTCGACAGTAATTCTTGTTCGCGTGACAAATCAGGATGGAAATTTGAAGCAACCCTTAACGAAAGAATTTGAACTTCCTCCGCTTCCTCCCAAATGGGTACAACCATTGTTATTAAGTTTTGCTTTTCTGTGCATTCTTGCTGCAGGTGTTCTTTCTTATCAGCAATGGGCGGTTGCAGCTGCAGGGCTGGGAATTCTCGGTGCTATTGTTGTCATTCTGGCATTTCGAGTCGGACGCGATCGGACGCGTATCATCAATGGAGAGCATGAGTTCGACGATGACGAATCTTCGACCGTGTTCTTTCGCCCCTATCGCACTGCCGCTGTCAGATTCACACAAACATTTATGGAGCAGATTAAAAGTTCTCACAGGAAGCTGCTGGAAATCTCACAAAAAAAATCCTGGAAGTATAACCATCAAAAACACGATGCGGCCCAGGCAAAAGCAGAGCAGGCATACGCAGAAAAAAAATACAGACTTGCCCTTTTAGAATGGGCAGAAGCAATCGATACCCTGTACAGCGGTATGATTCGTTGAAAATGATCTGATATTTCAACAGTGCAGCAATCGTGCCTGTATTGCTGTATTACTCCTGCTCCAGTTCGTTAATTCGCTTTTCCCACAATTCGATTTCATTAATATCAGTGAGATCCCCGGAAGATGATTTAATATCCTGAGGCAGGTCTTCTTGCGGATAATCAATATTCTGCAAATGGTAATCTGTCTTATCACCATCAGTTTCCCGTTGATCGACCTGACGGCTTCTTAGATAATCAACAAAATCTTCGCTATCCAATGGAACCGATTTTCTCTTCCGAGCGGCTCGATGCAAACGATGATCCGATGAAACCACAATGAGCTGTTTCGGAGCAGAATGCCTGGCGATTAATTCTTCAATACAGGTATCTGCATCCGGATAATCGACCGCGTTAATGACCACCATCTCTGCAAAGTATTCCTGCGGAGTAATTTCATTTTTCAGTTGGTGAACATCAAAAACAATTGTTGTGTTTATTCGCTCCTGCTGAGTTAACCGGTTTTCCAGAAAACGAAGCAGATGCTGACGGGAGCGGCTTAGAGTTTCAGGCCCAACAGAACGAGGAATCATTCCTGCTGCATGCAAAAAGTTGTAGCCATCAATAATAAAGAATTGCTTGGGCATTTTTTCTGTTTGCGTAAATCAACCAGCCGTTGCGGGTAACGAAGCTGGTCAAGGTTTGCTCAGGCAAACTCATCGGATAATATTAACCCAAGTACCATAAACCACGAAGAACTTTTTTTCAATAAATTTTACGCGGCTCGGCGGAAATCGCTATCAACCTGAAATTGTTCTTTTTCGCGGATGATTGAATCTGCATCGAACCGGTGCCCGAAGTAGGTTCGTTGAGCCATCTGGTCTGCTAGAACCGTTTCGACATTCCCTGTCACGAGAACCCGCCCCGCACAAATAATGGTTGTGCGATCTGTAATTGTCAATGTTTCGCGTTCCCGGTGATCGGTGAGAAGAATGGAAATTCCACGGTCTCGCAAATCGTAAATGATATCCTGAATGTCGTTAATGGTCGTGGGGTCAATTCCCGTAAATGGTTCATCGAGCAGAATCAATTCCGGTTCGCTTGCCAGACATCTTGCAATTTCCAGACGGCGGCGTTCTCCACCGGAGAGAGTTCCTGCGGTCTGTTTTTTCATGCTGGATAATCCGAATTGACCAAGCAGTTCATCAATGCGTCGTTTTCGGTCTCGTGAACTGATCGGCATAAACTCCAGAATCGCAACCAGATTCTGAGCAACTGTTAATTTTCTGAAGACCGATTCATCCTGGGGTAAATACCCCATGCCGTGCCGGGCTCGCTTATACATGGGCCATTTGGTGACATCAACCCCGTTAAGCAGAACATGCCCTTCTGTCGGATCGACCAGGCCGCACGTCATCCGAAATGTAGTCGTTTTCCCCGCACCGTTTGGGCCGAGTAGCCCGACGATTTCTCCCCGTTCGATATGAAAACTGACCCCATCAACAGCACGCTTGCCGCCCGGGTAATCCTTGACCAGATTCACACACTCCAACAAAGCCACTTTGCATCCTCCTTGACACATTCGCTATGAACATAGTTTGCGGGGCATTTTAACGCTAAACAGGACTTCCATGATAGTGCAGATTGAACTGCATAAGCATTCAGAAATGAGTAATATTTGATATACTGCCTTCGGCGATACTCTTTTTTGAAGGCAAACAGGGCCTTTCAGAGATTTCAGACTATTGTCAGCGAAATGCTGCGTAAAAGTGGCAGGATGTTTTCAGGCGAGCCGGGAGTGTAAATCCTCGGGTTAGGTGAGAAAATATGGAATTTATCATCAGTCATTTCATGGGGGCAGTTGGTGCTTTAAGCATTCTTTATGTCCCTTTTTTCATCTGGATGCTGATTGATTGTGTGCGCAATGAGCCGGATCGTGGTATCTGGATTTTCCTCATGATTTTTCTTCAGGGGATCGGCTGCTTTGCTTACTTTTTCATCCGTTTCTTGCCGCGTGGAAATTTCGGGTTTCTCAATTCGTTAGTCGCTCGGTTTCAGACCAAAGAACTGAAGCGCCTGCGGGTCGAAGCGAAACAAATCGGAAATCCGTATCACTGGGTCCATTATGGCGAAAAACTGCGAGAGCTTCAGCAGTACTCTAAAGCGGAAAAAGCTTACCGAACCGCATTGGAAAAAGAGCCGGAAAACATCCAGGCATTGTGGGGGCTTGCGATTTGTCTGGAGAATCAAAAACAATTCGAAGAAGCATTGCAGATTGTTACCCAGGTTTATCAACAGGACCCCGCCTATAAATTTGGAGACGTATCGCTGGCGTATGCTCGATTGTTACTTGCTCTGGAAAGGTGGAAGGAAGCTCGTGAGCATCTCGAATCGCACGTCAAACGCTGGAGGCAACCGGAAGGATTGTATCTGCTGGCTCGTTGCCAGTTTCATCAAAATGATCGTGAGCAGGCGAAAGAAACTCTTGAAATGCTGATCATGGATATCGAAGCAAGTCCTTCTGCAATTGCCCGTAAACAAAAAACGTGGAAAAGCAAAGCGAAAAAACTTTTGCGGGCTAACTGAAACGGAATTCTCATTCTTTCTTACGAACATGCAGCATCACCGGTTGAGAAGCATGCCCACCTGCTGCAGTGGTTCTGATGTGGAACAGTCGGGATTGCGGTGTTGTCGCTGTTGAGCAGGTGATGAAAAATTCTCTTTCGCTGCTGTTTTCCGTAATCAGCAAACCGTTCAAACCGATGTTATCGATGTAAGTACCAAATGGTAAATTTCGACCGGAATCTTCGCGTCCAAACGGAATCGGGCCTTTGAAATCGTTCCGTTGCGCAATCACTTTAAGTAAAATTGTTTCCCCTGGATGAATCACGAATTC
>WFOZ01000384.1 GCA_015487825.1 Planctomycetaceae bacterium | reverse complement strand
GTTGAAAAAAGACTCTTTCGAGATGTGCAAAATCGGTCGCGAGCAGACGCTGCGCTCCATCGAAGATGAGCCAAGACAAAAACTGATGATCGAGTTGCGCATGCGATGTTACACACCTCCCTGGAATCGTTCTTCTGAAGGTTCGCTGGAAGATCTTTCTGGAATCAGCCATGAAGATACTCGTGACCATTTTCAGAACTGCTCTGTTCCGGCCGGGGCGATTTTGGGGATTGCCGGCGATGTCGATGCGAAGCAGATTGTTTCGCAATGTGAACAGATATTTGGAGGCTGGTCGGGAGAGGCCCCAACCTTAAGCAACGGAAACGAACCGCAGCCGGTATCAAATCACATCGTACATGATTCCACTCAAACACAAATCGGAATTGCCTACCCGGCTGTTCCTTATTGCCATCCCGATTATTATCGCGCCTGGACTGCGGTAAATATTCTTTCCGGCGGGATGAGTTCGCGGTTATTCACCAAAGTTCGTGAAGAGCGAGGCTTGTGTTACGCCATCGGAGCATCACTGAATACTCTTAAAGAGGAAGCCCGCATTCTTTGTTATGCAGGCACAACAAACGACCGGGCACAGGAAACACTCGAAGTGACGGTCGATGAACTAAAGAAAATTGATCAGGATGTAACGGAATCAGAACTGCAACGCTGCCAGGCACGTGCTAAAAGTGCGTTGATTATGCAGGAAGAATCGACAATGGCTCGCGCGTCCTCTTTGGTTCGCGACTGGTTCCATCTGGGGCGTATTACCACCTTGACAGAAGTGCGGCAGCGAATCGAATCGATCTGCACGCAGGACGTTGTTGCCTACGCTCAGCAACATCCCGCTGATAATCTTCAGGTGCTGACAATTGGCCCGGAACCTCTTCAAGTCAGTCAACCTGGCTGAGAGATGCCTTGAAGCCTCTCTATTCATCTACAATTAAAGTGCTGAGGAATGACTCGTGAAGTTTGAACAGGAAACACTGGAAAACGGCCTGAAAGTTGTTGCGGAACTGAATCCGAGTGTGCATAGCGTTGCGTTCGGATTTTTTGTTCGTACCGGTTCGCGTGATGAATCGCTTGATGTCAGTGGCGTGAGCCATTTTCTGGAACATATGGTTTTCAAGGGGACCGAAAAATACTCGGCTGAAGATGTCAATCGAATTTTTGACGAGGTTGGAGCCAATTACAACGCTTCGACCAGCGAAGAAGTCACCCTGTTTTATGCCGCGGTTCTTCCGGAATATTTACCGATAGCCTTCGAAATGTTTTCCTCAATTCTGTACCCCTCGTTGCGGGATGACGATTTCAATATGGAGAAACAGGTTATCCTGGAAGAAATTGGCATGTACGACGATATGCCGACTTTCACTGCTTACGAAAAACTGATGCAGACTCACTTTGCGGGGCATCCGCTTTCTCACAGTATTCTGGGAAGTGTTGAAAGTATTACCGCGTTGAAAGCTGAGCAGATGCGGGAGTACCACGAATCACATTACCTGGCCGGAAACATTACGCTGGCGATTGCAGGAAATGTGCAATGGTCTACCGTGGCCGAGCTAACAAAAAAACATTGCAGCCATTGGCCAACTGGTGAAACGGCACGGGATACAACTGAGGCACAACCAACCGGTGGGGTTCTGGTATTACCTAAATCCGGTGCATTGCAGGAGCATGTTGCCCAAATGAGTCCCGCGCCTGCTTCAGACAGTCCACTTCGATTTGCAGCCGATGTTTTAACAACCATTGTTGGAGATGATGCGAACAGTCGTTTGTATTGGGAGTTGATTGAATCAGGCCGGGCAGAAGCAGCCGAGCTTTCTTACAACGACTACGATGGTTCTTCCGGCTACATGTCTTTTCTAACATGTAATCCTGAAGGTGTCAGGGAGAATCTCGATGCGATCTCAGCTATCTATGAAGAAGTCAACAACAACGGTGTAACGGCTGAAGAACTCGAACAGACAAAAAACAAAATCGCTTCCCGCATTGTATTACGTAGCGAACGCCCGATGGGACGTCTTTCCACACTCGGCAGCAACTGGGTTTACCGCAAAGAGTACCGCTCGGTGGAAGACGATCTTGCAACGCTCCAAAACTTGACATTACAGGACATTCGAGAACTGCTGGAACAGTACCCTCTCGGGCAACTCTCTACGGTGGCAATCGGACCGTTAGAATCGCTGCCGGAATAATTGAAAATATTGTGCATCATTTTTCCGTCGATGCCAGCTTCCATTTCAACCACGAATAGATGGCTGAACCAATCTGTTCGTAGCCATGCTGATTGGGATGCACGGCATTGGTTGCTGGGAATCCGTTTGTGATATCCAAATAAAGTTCTGTTGGTATGACGCTCAGTTTGGTGTCGTTACTGGCAGCGAAATGTTTGAGTTGTTGCTGCACAAGCTGATGCTGAATTTTCTTCCAGCCTTCTCTCGTGTATCTTCCTTTGTAGTTATTTTCAAAAGCGGCATCGCGCGAATTGGCAGGTGGTGTTAGACAGATGCCGATTTCTGCATTTGGGGCCGCCTTACGAAACGCAGCGATAAGAATGTCGGCTTCTTCAAGCATCCCGTTAATTTTTGCATCGATCGCAGCCTGATCATCATACGCAGCATGAAAACAATCATTAATCCCCAATAAAACCGTGATGAAATCCGGACGCTGACCGCCACAATGTTCGTCAAAGTATTTAGGGAGATTCAATTCTGCTTTACCACTTTTGTCAGGAAAAACAAACGGGCTGGTTCCCTTCCTTTTTGCGTCCTGATGATCTGGTTTGTAGGAAGTATTAAATCGTCTCCATGTCCAACCGCCATAGCCTTCATGGACAACACCTTTGGCTGCGCGACCCGGTTTGTGTGTCCCCAACATTTCCCATTCCGGGTTTCCCGGTAAAGAAAGCAGGCGGGCAATTTCATTCGGATACATCGTCGAATGTGTCAGGCTGTCGCCTACAATCAACAGTCGAATCTTTTTTCCTTCCCCTGCATTGGCTGCAACAACAATCAGCTTTGTGGATTGGCATTGAAGAATTTTCCCGCCAGCATCTTTGACGCATACGCTCAACTGGTGCTGGCCGACATCTTTTTTGGTTGGGGTGAATAACCAGCGATCTTTGTGAGAGTCTCCCAATTCAGACTTCACTTCGAATTGATAATCCGCCAGCTTTTCGACTCGTACAATGTTCGAAAAGAAGATGCCCGTTTCGATTCCCACAACCGCATAAACTTCTTTCGGCAACGTAAGCTGAACGGTCTGCTCGGCTTGAGCCGTTGATTCAACTGTAGTTATAAGACCACATATAATGGCGAGAAATAAAGTGGACTGAATAATACGAATCAATTGTTTTTTCATAGTCTGTTTCATTCCTGAAAGGTGATTTTCTGAAAATATCGAAATGGCCTCAACCGCTCCACTTTGACTCTTACGCTGAATTATAATCAGTTTTCCGTTATTTATTGCCATTCCAGATCGATTCGAGTTCATAAACTTCAAGGCTGATCAATTTCGCTCCATTCCCTTGTGCAAATGCTTTGATCGCTCGAACTTCGCCTTTATGTTTTCGTTCTGAAGTAATGAAAACGGCTCCTTCGTTGCCGCAGATTTCGATCAGGGGACGATCAACAAGAACCTGCATCGAAATCGTGCTGTTATTCGGTTTCATGGGGGCATCGTTCAGCTTTCTATCCTTAACATTGTAGGCAACAATATTGCCGCCGATGTCGAGCCCGATTCGCTTCGCTTCTCCCAATTCAAAACTTGCACGGATATCAAACAAACGCCCCGAGACATCAAGGCTGACAGGCAACTCTGCGGACAAATTCTGATTTTTTGTAACATGTTTTTTCTGGTGGATTTTTTCGATCTCTTTGACAGGCCTGGCAAACATGCGGATGCCGTCGCTTGTGGTGCGGAGTGAGAGTTGATGCGGGAAACTGAATGTCTGATTGAAAGGCATGCCAGGCATAGCGATGCGGACCCAGCCGATTTGAATTTTTCTCCCATCTGGTGCATTATCGAAAAGCTGAGACGCATAGTACGATCCGTAATGAACCTGATGCGTTCCCTGATGTTCCGGCGTGAATTTCTTGCCATCAAACTTGCCGAGGGTGTACCGGGCATCGGCTGCAATCACCACCCAGCGAGAGTTGTTTGAGTTACCATCAACCGGCAATTCAAATAACTCCGGGCATTCATAATAACCCGGCAGGTGGCTTTGTTCTTTCCACTGTTTAAGATTGGTTGATGTATAAAAGGCGATATTCTTCTTGTACTTTTCGTGCTCATTATAAACAGCCATTACCCAGTGGCCGCCCAGTTTTTTTGCCTTTTCGTTAAGTGGCAAATCCTGCTCATCGTATTCGTACCAGATAACTTTCGGGTCGCGGCCTTTATGCTTGACGACAGGGTTGTCCGCATACCAGGTGAAGCTGCGTCCGCCATCCTGACTGTACACGACCGATTCGCCGGCACCGGTGTCAGTCAGAAAGGCGACCAGCACATCGTTATCTCCAGTTTTCCAACCGGCACTGTTTTTCTTATCGATGGTGGCTCCTCCGGAAAAACAGGCACCCCGAGCCATTGTTTTTGGGAACAGTGCGTTGGGAAGTTGCTTCCAATGAACCAGATCTTTGCTTACAGCATGTCCCCAGGTCATGTTTCCCCAGTTCCAGCCGACAGGATTATGCTGAAAGAAAAGATGCCACTCACCATTAAGGTAGACCATGCCGTTGGGATCGTTATTCCAACCGACCTTTTGAGAAAAATGAAATTGCGGGCGAAGTTCTTCGCTGTAAAAAGGAGTTGATGCCGGAATATTGTTCGATTGTCTGATTAAAGAAAAACCTTCTTCAGTTGCCTGATTCACCGAAACTTCTGCCTCTTTTTGGTTGTAGGATTCAATCGTAAAATAAGCATACCAGTCAATCGAATCAGCATCAGTTGCCAACTCGGTTTCGTAACTGCGAACCGCTGTTCCATTCACTTTAAGTATCACTTCGCATTTTTTTGCGCCATTGGAAATCGGCACAATGAGATATTTATCCGTAATTGTGAATTTTCGATTATGCGGGGCGCGGATGGGCACTTTGGGCTTATTACTTGACTGCACAATGTGATCAATATTGATATGTCCCCAGCCTCCTTTGGCCTGATCAACAATTTGAATGGAAGCTTCTTTGCCGCGATACTCTTTGACATCCCAGTAAGAAGGAGAAAGTTGTTCGCTGCCCCCTGATTGCGTATTGGGACCGGTCGCAGTTCGTGCAATTTTTCCATCTAACAGAAGATTGATACACGTCTTCCCTTCATGTCCGCCGCCTCCAATCAGAAAAGTGATGTAGTCACGTTCAACTTTGAAAGGTGGCGAGGTAAGTGTGCCGGTTGTGCCATCTCCTTTATAGAAAGAATTCACCAATCCTTTGCCACGGTAACCACTCACGTGCATCTGCCGTGGTAACGTCCCGTTAGCTGGTCCGGGGCCAAATGCCACACCGGTCGTTTTCCACTGACCGTAAGTTTTGCCTTCAAAATCGGAAATCAATATATCATCTTCCGCATATCCGGTAGCAGCCATCATAAAACAGCATAAGGCAGACAGGCAGAGAACATTGGACAATTTCATGGTTAGCATCCTGAACAATAGAGATTATTAAATTGCATGAGCTACCAACAATTGTCCTGCGATTCTCTTGAATTACAAGAGAGAGGCAACTTAGAATAAGAGTTGACTGATATGATGCCTTCCTCATCCCTTAACCTTGGACTCAACCACCATGGCAAAATTGCAACAAAATTCCCGCCGCTGTTTCCTTAAAACTTCTGCAGCCCTTTCAGCAACACTCGCTGCCCCTGCTTTTGTACGGGGAACCAAGTTGAATTCAAAACTTCAAATTG
>WFOZ01000383.1 GCA_015487825.1 Planctomycetaceae bacterium | reverse complement strand
CGCTTTGCCAGATACCCGCAGCAAAATAAACTGTATCATCAAGCACAACCGCACCGCCTCGCGCGGGCCAGCGGGATATTAAACGGTCATTTCCCATAATCTTTCGATCATTCGGGCCTCCGCGATATTTCCATATCAACTTACCGTTTTCAGTAGAAACTGCATACAGCCAGCCATCATCGCTGACAACAAACAGGCGATCTTTCCAGCCCGCGGGCGCAAAACGAATGGGGCCGCCGGTATAAAACGTCCAGCGGATTTTCCCGGTCTTCATATCAACTGCATAAATCTGATCATCAACAGAACTTCCCCAGTAAACGGTTTCCCCCATAATGATCGGTTGAAAAACGGTATCGAATTCCAATCGCTGTGACATGATCCACGCAGGTCTGGGAGGATGATGCGATTTGAACACCCACCGCAAACTGAACTGATTCGGAATCTGCTCCGTCGTGTAACCGCTGCGAGAAGCATCATTGCGATACATCGCCCAATCTGCCCCCTGCGATTTTTCGCAATATATACACAGCACAAGAACAATATAAAGTAAATGCGAATATCTAATCATCTTGCCTTCTTTTCAGTCGGGTCAGAGGTGCAGAAGAATTGGCGTACAAGTTGAGTACATTTCATTGTTACACTGAAATGTACTAACTCCGAAGAAAAATTGCTTCTCGGGGTGACTGCTTCTCAATATTTTGTCATGATTTGCATTCGTATTGAAAATGTCGAACAATCCAATTTGAAAGTATAAATAACGATGACACCACTTGAAAGTCTGATAGCAACCGGCACAAAACTGTGGCTCGACAGTATCGATCCCGATCTGGTTCTCGAAAACCGGGCGCTTGGTGCAACCGGTGCAACTTCGAATCCAATTATTGTAACCAATTTATTGCAGACGGGGCGATTCGATTCTGAACTGGGCTCGCTTCTGGCAGAAGGGCTCAGTGATGATGAAGTCGCCTGGAAGATGACCGATCAACTTGTCAGAAACGCACAGGATGTTTTTGCAGAAGTCTGCCGGGATACCGCAGGCAACGATGGTTATGTCAGCTTTGTACTTGATCCACTTCTGGAGGATGAATCCTGCCCGTTGAATGTGGAAGAAAAAGCAGCACGTTATGCAGAATTAGCAAAACAGTGGGCAGCCGGGCATGAAAACCGGATGATCAAAGTCCCCGCAACGCCGGGTGGTCTGGCCGCGGTGGAAGAAATGGTAGCCGCCGGCGTGACTGTCAATGTGACGCTCATTTTTTCAGATCGACAGTACGAACTCGCTCGAGATGCTGTCTGGCGCGGGGCACAGCGGCGAACTGATCCGAAAAGTCTGAAATCAGTTTACAGTATTTTTATCAGCCGGATCGATGTCTATACCGAACAACATGTGCCTGATCTTTCAGACGCCGCCCAAGGGGAGGTTGGCATTGTGAATGCAAAGCGGATCTGGCAGGAGAATCAGAAATTCTGGGCGGGTAAAGAATTGCCGCTCGATCAGGAAATAATTTTTGCCAGTACCGGAACAAAAAAGCCGGACGATCCGAAAGACAAATATGTTGCCGCACTGACAGGGTCCGACATCCAGACCAATCCCCCTGCCACCAATGAGGCGATTCAGGCAATGACAGGAAAAACTTTCACCCGTCAGGTAGACCAGCTCCCGGCTCAGGATGTTTTGGACGATATCGACCAGCACGTTAACTTTCAGCATCTGGAAGAAACCTTGATGCAGGAAGGCTTGAAAAAATTCGCAGATCCGCAAAAGGCACTCTTAGCACTGATCGCCGAAAAACGCGAATCACTGGCAAAATAATAATGAGTTTTGCATACTGATACTTCTGCAGGACAATTGGTACTACTAAGAAACAGTTAATTTATTCGCAGGTTGCGCAAATTACTAATTTCCTTTTGGTTACGGCTGTCAAAACAAACCAACCGTGCTGGGATTGATCAGGGGCCTGCGGTAAGTATTTATTTCAGTTTCACCTGGACATGGGCTTTAAATATGCAATCGTATTCGATGAATCCTTTTTTTTCGGCGTTATTGCTTGCACGTCTTTGTGTAGGAATAATGATCTGTGGAACATTCGGCGTTGAGCTTTCAAGTGCTTTTGCGCAACCGACGGCTACCAATGAAATTCAGCTTGATCTTTCCATTGGCAAGATCTCTGATTTTACTCGTTCGAACTGGTGGCGGACAACTCGGGATTATAATACGAAATATCATCCCTGGACGCCGCCCGGTTCGCTGAAACAGTGGCAGGCGGAGGCGAAAAAACTGCGAACACAAATCCTGGTTTCACAGGGGTTGTGGCCGATGCCGGAAAAAATGCCGTTGAAGCCGGTCATTCATGGAAAAATTGATTGTGGTGATTACACCATCGAAAAAGTTTTCTTTGCTTCGCGTCCCGGTTTATATGTGACAGGAAACCTTTATCGTCCGGTTGGAAAATCGGGCAAAAAGCCGGGAGTCCTTTGCCCGCACGGTCATTGGAAGAATGGTCGATTTTACGATGCAGGAGAAAAAGAAGCTGCCAGGCAACTTGCCAGCGGAGCCGAATCTATTCCCGAAGCTGCCCGTTATCCGTTACAGGCTCGCATGGTTCATCTGGCTCGCATGGGATGCGTTGTTTTTCATTACGATATGATCGATTACGCTGATAGCAGCGGGATCGATCACCGTACCGATTTTTCGACCACACAGGATGGGCTTTGGTTGCTTGAATCAATGGGATTGCAAACCTGGAATTCAATTCGAGCTCTTGATTTTATCTGTTCGCTGGAAGATGTTGACCCGCAACGCATTGCTGTTACCGGGGCCAGTGGCGGCGGCACGCAAACTTTTATTCTTTGTGCGATAGATGACCGTCCCGCGGTTGCGGTCCCTGCCGTGATGGTTTCGACAGAAATGCAGGGGGGATGTGCCTGCGAAAATGCACCGTATTTGCGGATTGATACCAATAACATTGCCATGGCTGCTCTGTTCGCACCGAAGCCGTTAGGGCTGACCGGTGCCAACGATTGGACCGTACGATTGGAAACGCGGGGCTATCCGGAACTGCAACGCATTTACAGTTACTATCATAAAACGGATAACCTCGAAGCGTGGGTGCATCCGGAATTCGGACACAATTACAACAGCGTTTCCCGTAAGCATATGTACGGTTTTCTTGTCAAACATCTGAACCTGAAAGATATTTCGATTGAGGAGCGTTCCTTTGTTGCGAAAACATCGGATGAGTTAACGGTTTTTGATCAGGCACATCCCCGTCCCAAAGATTCAGCAGATGCAGCAACGTTGCGTGCGGATTGGATCAGGCAGTCGCAGGCAAGCATCGAAAAACTTCTTCTGCCTGTAAATAAAGAACAATATCATGAAATTGTCGGTCCCGCCCGTGAGGTTTTGCTCGGCGGAGAGGCGCCCTCCATTTCAGAGTTGACGATCTCTGCAGCAAAGCCAGTGGAAAAAGATTCCGGCGTTTCTGAAACTTTTCTTCTTGTTTCGAGAAAGGACGATGCCTCGGTAATTCCGGTCACTGTGTTGTCTGCTTCAAAACCAAACGGGAAATTATTGTGCTGGTTTGATCCAAGGGGAATCGAATGCATCAAAGATACCACTGAAGCAGAGTCCGCAATGATTAAGAAGCTGCTAAAAGAAGGAACGACGATTGTTGTGGCAGATATCCGCGGGTTTGGTTCAAATCGCCCGTCGGATGGAAAGAGCATGTTGCCCGTTAATTCGAGATATTATGGATACACGTTCGGATACAACCGGCCTCTGATCGCTTCTCGGGTGAGGGATATTGCAGCCGTTGTCACTTTTGTTGCTGATACAGCGAAAGTGGAAACTCCAACGATTGATTTACTAGGAACCGGCGAAGCGGGACCATGCGTTTTGCTCGCTCAATCGATTTTCACTGGTATCATCCTGAAGACGACAGCCGATTTGAATGGAAAAAGTTTCAGTGACATCAATGATTTGCAGGATCCTCTTTTCTTGCCGGGAGCATTGAAATACGGCGGATTCGCAGGATTAGCCAGCCAATCCTCCTGTTTTATAATCACTTTACACGGTGTTAACGAGCAACTTCGTAAAGAGCTTGAACCGATGAAGCCCCATGTATATAAACTCGAATTGACAGAGAAAAAGTGGGAACCGTAAACGCAAAAGAAATAATTGATAAAAGGAATCACATTTTGCGGGAATCGGTCTTTGTATCAGCTAAGTCTCTTGACGTTCACACAAAGTATTGAGAAACTACCACAGCTTTTGCGGGATCGGAAAGCTACCCCTGGATGCGGTGGAGCCGTGCTAACCGGGTCAGATCTTAACCGAAGCAGCCCTATGTTTCGTGTTTCCAGGTGCTGAAAGGGGTAGCTTTTCGCTTCCGCATGAAAAGCGAAAGCAACTTTGCGGGGATTGCGAATGTGGATTTCAGGAAACGTATGCTGTTGAGCAAGCCTCGCTGGAAAACCCTGTTTCTGCAGGGATATCGGCTTGCTGTCGTTTTGGTCATCGTT
>WFOZ01000382.1 GCA_015487825.1 Planctomycetaceae bacterium | reverse complement strand
GTATATATGCCTGGTCCCTGTGCGACCAGATACCGGGCGGCGTTGAGGGCACCGAAGGCGTAGCTGTCTCGGGTATGTCCGCGGACATGAATTTCGAGTGTCTCTCCCATCATGCCAAATACGATGGTATGCTCGCCGACGTTATCGCCGGTTCGCAGGGCGTGGTATCCGATTTCAGATTGTTTTCGTTTTCCGACCAAACCTTCGCGACCATGAACGTGGTCAGTCTGTCCAAGCTGCTCAGCTACGATTTCACCGAACCGCAAGGCCGTTCCACTCGGTGCGTCTTCTTTGAAGCGGTGATGCCTCTCGACTATTTCAACATCGACGCCATCATTGAGATCTTTCAATGCCCGAGCAGCATCTGCAACAAGTTTCATCCCCAAGTTGACTGCGGTGCTTGTGTTGGGGGCGATAATTAAGGCTGTTGTCTGCCCGGCAGTTAAGACGACCTGTTTCTGCTCAGCTGTTAATCCTGTGGTTGCAACAACAAGTGGAATGGCCCGCTCGCCACAAATTTTTGCAATCGAGACACAGGCATCGGGGACAGAATAGTCAATCATTACATCGACATGTTCTGTGGCTTCGCTGGTGATTGGAGTGCCGATATTTCCAACCCCCGCCAACTCGCCAGCATCCTGTCCCAATAATGGAGAAGCGGAAGAATCTAATGCTAACGTAACATCAAACCCCGCATCTGCATGAGCCAGCGCGACAATCCGCCGCCCCATTCGACCGCCTGCACCATTGACACCTAATTTCAATACATCTGACATTGTTATTCTGTATTTCTAAATAAAACCAAAGCGAGCCAAGGATGTTAATCCTCGAGTAAGTTCCGCATATAATCAGTGGTGACCAGGAATGACAAGGCAGAGTAACCCGAGGGTTAACACGCCCGGTTCGGATTATTTACTCGATAATTTGAGAATTTCCTGCTGCGGTATTCCACCTGTCACGTGGACTTCATTGTTTGAATCGATAAAAATATCGACTTCGCTTCGCACGCCGAAATGATCGAGATAGATACCAGGCTCGATCGTAAACAATGTTTCGGGCAGGATCAAACGATCTTCGTGCATTTCCAGATCGTCCAGGTGCGCCCCGTTGCCGTGAACCTCTTCGCCAAGACTGTGGCCTGTGCGATGCAAAAAAGCGTCTCCGAAACCTGCCGCTTCAATCACATCGCGTACGGTTCGATCTATTTCCCACCCATACAGTGGTGAAGAGGCTGCAAAACGCTCTTTCACCAGCTTGATTCCTGCATCGCGAGCTTTTGTCACAACGGCGAAAACTTTTGCATACTCTGTCGGAATTCCATCACCCAGAAAAGCCATGCGAGTAACATCACTGTAGATGGCACCGGGGACTTTCAGTTTGCACCACTGATCAATCATCACTAAATCGCCTGCACGAATGGCGGTATCCCTGCCGGTGCCTGTTTCATAATGAGGCAGTCGATTGTTCGGCGCCCGGGCAACAATCGGCGGCGAATATGTCATCATGTTTTGTGCTTCAAAGAAATCGGTAATCCGATCACAAACCGTCTGCTCGGAAACTTCTCCCCGTTCTTTCACCTGTTCTTCGATAAACGACCAGGCCATTTCAAATGAATCTTGCGTGACACGATCTGCCTGCTGGTGCATTTCCCATTGATCAGCACTCAGACGGGCTTCAAAGAACTGCACCAGATTCCCTGAAGAGACAATCTCAACTCCCTGACTACGGACCAGTTCAATTGTTCCGCCATCGACACGCGAAACATATGGGTTATTCGCGTTTGCCGAGTATTCCATCGCAATCTTTGAGGAGTTGGCCAACAGGGCCGCAAGAGCTTTATGTAACTCTCGCCAACTGCGGTAGATCACTTTGTTGCCGGGCAGTGTATCAAGAGCATCGGCTTCAATCGCATGGACAATTTTAGTTGCTTCGCCATCCTCGGGAATAAAATAGAACCACCTGCGGGAACCGACATGTTGTTCATTCAATTCCAACACGGAACGAGCCAGCGGGTTACATCCACGGAAATCGTAAAGCAGCCAACCATCCAAACCGGCTTCTCGGACGGCTTCCTTTTTTTTCAGAATCTCCATGAAAAGTTTCTGCTCCATTAAACGCAGTCCGCACACCATCCAGTTCGACAGCTTTGGAAAGCCATCGTACATTTTGTTGATCTATAATAGTGCCCTGGACTGAGGCTTTACCCGGCAAGCAAGCCAGTATAATAAAGCTGGATCGAAACCTTGCCTACACATTTTTCGATTGATGCTTAACGAAACAGCAACCGCGCCACTTTGACCGTTTTGGGATCATTCTTTTCCAGTTCAGCCAGAAATGTTTCTGCTTTGGTCACATAATCCGGAACCGGTTTCCCCTGTTCAGTTGGCTTTTGCTTAATACACTGAATTAAGTATCCGACAATAGAACGTTTGATCGCGGGGACATCGTAAGGTTCCTGACCATACATTTTTTTCAGCCGTCCGATAATCGACCAGTCCTGCCAACGAGCCAGATCGATTATTACAAGGTCCGCCAGTGATGGGTTATCAAGCAGAATTCGTTGTGAACCACGAAGTCTTTCCGGCGAGATTCGCTCTCCGCCATATTCCCACATAAACTTGACTGCCTGCAGTGATGCAAAAGTTTCGCTGAAAGGTACCTTGCTTGGTGTCTGCAATGACGGTTTCAGTTTCGCATCTTCAAGAACTTTTAACCCTTCTTCACCCGCCAGAATAAGATAACCGGCCATGATGCCATCAATCCCCAAGCGGAACTCTTTGTCGTTCTCAATCACTTTTTCCTTCAACAACTTCATGTCTTGCTTGTCGCCACATAATCCGAGCATTAAGCCATACAGGCCGAGCCTGGTGACAGGGGTTTCTTTGCTGAAAACCCATTTTCGCAGTTTCTCTCGAGGAAATTGATCCTTTACCGAAGC
Source organism: Planctomycetaceae bacterium (assembly GCA_015487825.1). Lineage (GTDB taxonomy): Bacteria > Planctomycetota > Planctomycetia > Planctomycetales > Planctomycetaceae > Rubinisphaera. The sequence continues at coordinate 1,487 of WFOZ01000382.1, read as the reverse complement.
GATCGTTTTGTACGGCGCGTTGGCGAATTCCGCATAGGCATCATCAGCAATCAGCGGATCGCTCGATTCCAGGTATTTTACATAATAGACAAGTCTTTTGGCGGGATCATCTTCGGGGGAAGGAGCGTTTTTGACATACTCAAATCCTTGTTCAGAAATATCAAGTGGACTCATCCAGCTCAGCCCGTCATCGAGTGTTCCAAGAATAAATACAAATCGACCGCTTTCACCCGGATAGTAACCTTCAACAGTAATTTTCTGATCGACTGCCAACTTAAGATTGCCGGGGGAATCAATCAGTTTTTTAATACGATAAATCGTCGAACCGGCTGTACCTGCATCAAAATCAGGCTTCACCCCGGAAACCCACTCTCCAATAATTGCAGCGTCAGTCTGGGCAATCTGCTCAGCCAGGGTTAGTTGTGGGGCAGAACAGAACGGGCAAGCCATTGCCGTTGGTGAAAACAGCAGGGAGGTTACCAACAAGGCAAACAGAACGCTGCTCAGACAAAACGAGCGAACTATTGGTAGCGTTGGGGTGTCTCTGCCAGGAGATCCATTTGAAGAAATTCGAATTTTGCGTTCAAACAAGCGATTCATCGTAAACTCCCGTAATATAGTGTATTCAGACCTGCTCTCCATGTTGACACAATGGTGCCCGGGAAACAAGACAGACCAATTTTTGATTTATTATCAGCCGAAAACAATCGGAAAAGGTCATTATTCGACCTTTCGCAAATTCCTGTTACGGACAAATTTTATGCAATCCAAGGGAGATTGAATACCGAAATTCAATATAAAGTAGGTGGTTTACTCGCTTTAGAATCTGTTTCAGGTGGTTCTCAAAGAGGCCAGGGAGATTTCCCGGAAGAATCAGCATCCATTTGTAACGGTTGTAACGAGAAAGGTTTTAGTAGGTATCGGCTGTTTTTAACCTGAGGCGTTGTGAAAAAATGTAGGCAGAAACGATTGCAAGCAATCCCACCTTTTTCTATAACTCTCTTTCCTGCTTTCGAATGAGGCAGTTTGAGAGGTTAAGGAAGCGGACTGGTAGCTCAGTTGGTAGAGCACTGGATTGAAAATCCAGGTGTCGGGGGTTCAAGTCCCCCCCGGTCCATTTGTCCTCCGTAGCTCATGTGGGGAGGCTTGCATGCTGTATTGCCTGTGATTTTTCATTTTACTGCAAGGCGACTGCTGGAATAAGGATGCCTGAATCAGGAGTGATAGGCTGCCTGATGTTGCTTCAGTTGTAACTATTCAGCAATGTTTGGTTATTTCAGAAATTAAGGTTGTTTATAGGGTCCGCTACCCGCGGACCACCCCAGCACGGCTGGTTCATTCTGATAGCCGTAACCAAACTGGTATTTTTTCTAAAATTTGCGAGCCGTTCGCAAACTTTTACCGTTAGTAATACAGAAATAGCAGGATCCACCTCCCATCGTGATCCGCAATAGTGGACCCTACGCCAACGCTGAATAGTTACATTC
>WFOZ01000381.1 GCA_015487825.1 Planctomycetaceae bacterium | reverse complement strand
TTGCCTTTTCAAATCAGCCAGTTGTTGGAACATGAGTCTGAATTTTCTAAAAGGGATCCTGACATCAAAAATAAAATCTCCGTTGATTGAACGCTTTCGAACCGATTCATTAAGAATTGAATCGGATGAACCAGTTACGATTCAAGCCGATGGTGATCCGCTTGGCGAAACACCGATGGAGTTCAAAATTCTCCCGCAGGCTTTGGAACTGGTTGTACCAGAACCGCCGTAGGGTCCGCTATTGCGGACCACGCTGGTCATTTGACGCTTCCTTTTCATACGTGGTCCGCAATAGCGGACCCTACTATCAGTTTATATCACAGAAGGATCAGCGAAGGCGTAGTAAATCCCCAGAACGATCAGGATTAGCAGAATCCCTAGTGGAATGGCAGGTTTCCAGGGAGTCAAATCGATATCGTCGGTTACTTCCTGTACCCACAGAGTTTTTCTAGGCACAATGTTTCCGATCAGCATCATCAATAAAACGAGAGAGATGAAAACGATACCGAGGAAGTGGAAACCGTTGATTCTTTCAACCCATATTTCCAGGCTTGGCACAAAATAGCCAAGTGCGATCACAGCAAAGCCGACAATCAACGCGATGTTTGCCGCAATGGCTGGTACTTTTTTCGAGATCATCCCGACAACAACGACCGAAAAAATCGGGATGAAGTACAGCCCATTCATTTTCTGCAGATAACCGAAAATACTGTCCTGTCCTTCCAGAAGTGGGGCCATCGTCATCGCAAAAATTGCAATCCCCCATCCGAAGACTTTTCCTGCCTTGATTACTCTTTTTTCATCAGCTGCAGGATGCAGCATGTGCTGATAAACACCCAGGCTGAAAAGTGTAGCCGTACTATTGAGAGCCGAGTTGAAGGAACTTAGGATTGCTCCGATAATTGCAGCGGCAAAAAAACCGGTCAGGTAGCCAGGGAGAACATTTCTGACCAGCGTTCCGTAGGCTTTATCTTTGCGGCGCATGGGAACTAATCTTTTTAGCTCGTCTTCAGTAAAGTCCGTATGGAATTCATACTCAGCGGTGATGCGATTCATTGTGATGACAACGCCCGGGCCAAAGACCTGGTGAATGGTGAGTCTTCCCGAGTCGTAATCAATCGTTTTTCCAATCCATTTCTCTGTTTCCTTCAGTTGTTTATCTTTATCCCAGGAAGCGTTTACGCCAATTAAATCTGTAATTGATTTTCCATGAAGAGTTTTCATCTCCATATCTTCGCTATTACTGAGTAATCCCATAACGGCGACAGGTTCTGTCGTGACATCAACAAAAGAGACACGCTCGCCGTTTATCGGCGCAAAAGCATAGAGATGGAAGGCGACTATGCCGGGGACAACCAGAATCAGCGGGGCCAGTATCTTGAAAAATCCAGCCAGTAAAACTCCTTTTTGCCCTTCTTTCAATGAAGAGGCACCAAAGGTTCGTTGAATGATTTGCTGATTCGTACACCAGTAAAACAGATTCAATAATAACACACCAGAAAAGAGAGTGGAAAAGGGAACAGACTGATCTTTCGAAGCGAGTGAATTGAATTTTTCCGGGTGAGCTTGCTGAAGTTTAGCAAATGCGCTCAGCGGGGCTTCCGGACTGACCGCACAAAGTGCGTACCAGGTAATGAGTAAACCACCCACAAGTAAGCCAAACCCATTAATTGTGTCGGAGACTGCAACAGTTCGTAATCCACCAAAGATGGCGTAAATCGAACCGAGAATGCCGATCAGCCAAACCGTCACCCACAAGGCTGTTGTTTCGTTAACTCCTAACAGCAGGTGCACATCAAGCATGGAATTTAAACCGGTCGCTCCGGTGTAAAGCACGATCGGAAGAAGAATTCCCGCATACGCAATAATAAAAATAAGCGAAGTAATTGCCCGGGTATTGTGATCAAAGCGAAGTTCAAGATATTGTGGAATTGTTGCAATCCCGCTGCGAAGATATTTAGGCAGAAAGACAAGAGCCATAATTACCAGCGACATCGCTGCGATTACCTCCCACGCCATCACGCACAAGCCATCTTCGAAAGCGGCTCCGTTAAGACCGACGAGTTGCTCAGTCGAAAGATTGGTCAAAAGCAGTGAGCCGGCAATATAACCACCGGTTAACGCACGCCCTCCCAGAAAATATCCCGCGGTTGTATCGTGGCGGTCCTTACGTGTCAGAAACCAGGTAATTAAACCGACCAGCGCCGTAAAAAAAAGAAACGAACCGAGTGTAATCACATTTTGCATATCAACCACTTCCCAATTGACAACTCAAATAAGCGACTTTAGTTAACCGTTCGCGAGATAGACACCATCCTGCAAAACAGAAGCAGAAAGTGAGTCAATTTTTGCTCCAGTGTTACTTACTGGCCAAGTTTCTTCACGATTTTCATCACTGCTTTACTATCCTGGGCTGCGTTAACAGTCGTGTTTTTATGCACAAGTTTTCCATTCAGGTCGATGATGAATGTCCAGCGTGCCGTTGTCAGGCTGCGAGTCAAAGTGAAATCTTCGTTATCGATGGTTCGTTGAATGCTGCCTCCTTTACGAGTTGGGACGCCGAATGTTTTTGCGATGTTTCCCTCTGTATCAGCCAGGAGAGTGAAATTCAAATTGTGGGCTTTGATGAATAACTGATGATTCTTAACCGTATCCCCACTCACTCCGACCACTTCTACGTTGGCCCCTTTCAGCTTCGGAAGATCATCTCTGAACGCGCAAGCCTGCTTGGTACAACCGCCTGTCATATCGGCAGGGTAAAAATAAACGACAAGAATTTTCTTGCCGACATGCTCTTTCGAATTCCATTTCTTCCCCCGGTCATCCAATGCTGAAAATTCAGGAACAGTCGCTCCCACTTTCAAACCATCTGCTGCGATTGTAGATCGGGATTGAGAAAAAGAGATGACCAAAACCAGCATCACGGCGAGGGTGTTTATTTTTGTCATTACATTGATCCTTATATTTCTTTTTTGAAGTCGACACAGAAACAGATTTCATCATGAACTCTACCAATTTTCTGTCGTTCCTTGTAACGTAGAACCGTCCAGGATTCCATCAACCAGTCAATTTTCAGCCTCTTTTTTTTCGGATGGCTTTGTCAATCGATTCTCAGCAGGACTTTTTTGAACTATTTCATGTTATTTCGCTCATCAATACTGTTTCTGGTTGTCGGTTCAATACTGACTGCATTACTTGCCGTTGTACTGCTGATTAACCCCCAATGGCTGAATCAGATCGGGCCGTCTCCGTTTTTATTTGCTTTGTTGATGATTCAATTAAGCAGCCTCGTTTTCATGGTTCGGTATCATTTGCTGATTGAAAAAAAACTCGCTGCTACTCCTGCTTCTCAGCTTCAGCAACAACGAAAAGAATTAGAACTATATCAAAAGGAATTACAACAGGAGTTCCAGGCGGAAGCTGCCCGGTTGGAGCAGGAGTCTCGAAAGCTGACTGACCGCTACTGCACGATTCACGAATGGCTCGACAGTCCGGAATTGCTCGATTTGCAATCCGGTGGTCATTCAACAGATACATTTTCTGGTTTCCCGTCTTCTAATCAACAATACGATATTGCAGAAAAAGATCGTCAGGTTGCAGAAATACTCGATACCAGTGCGGAGAAAATCTACGAAAAAATCCGCAACAATACATATGCTCCTCATGGGCCGTTTGATGCCCGCTTGCTTCGCGATGACTTACTCGATATCGCTCAGCAGATCGCCCATGTCTATCAGCCGGGGTTGGAGAATCCACTTCTGCATACCAGTCCCGAACAACTTGCCCGGGCACTGAACCGAATAGGCTTGCATCTGCTTGCCGTGATGGATCAACTTCCGCTCGATTTGAAATCGTTCAACATTCAACAAACATACGATACCGTTCGCGGGGCCGTTAAAGCGTACGGAGCGTATCAAAAAGCGGCTCCCTATTTGAACTGGGCCACCAAGGGGGCATATTTTGGTCGCGTACTTGCCAGTACCAACCCGCTGACAATCGGCTTGATGTGGGGAGCGACAGAGCTCGGAAAACTGGGAGCGAAAAAATTCGCAGCCAATTATCTCGACAGGCAGGCCATCGGTTTAATGCAATCTGTTGTTCGGGTTATCGGCTATGAAGTTGCTTCCATTTACAGCGACGGTTTTCGGTATCGCGATCCGAACTGGTGTTACGGCGTTGAATTAACACAAATGGCAGCCGCGTTTCCCGATTCCCGCGAGAAACTACAGTATCTGCTGCTGGAAGTTGGTCGTATTCAATTACGAAATGAATACGATCGCCTTTCGCTTTACCGCTGTGTCGTTGCAGGGAAAACGATTGATCGATCTCTGACGCATCCCGAACTGATGGAAGAAACTCAGCGGCGGGAAATTATCGAACTGCTCGAAAAAGCGCACCGCGAAGTACTCCATGGTACAACATCGAAACAGGCGGAAAAATGGAGACAGGGGGTGCAGGAGCACCTCGGATTGCAGCTTTCGCTCAAGTCTTCGCCATCCGAAAAACAACAACGAAATGAAGCCGCCCCGCAACAGATCCTCAACTGTCTGATCACATTTTTATCACAGCTCAGGCAATGCAATAACGAACAGATCACTGCCCGACTGATACAATTAAGTCGAACATCTACATGGGAAAGTCTGGGATTTTCTTTTACTGAGGAAGAAATCGGGCAGTCTGTCACCGACGGTTCACAACAGGAGTTCATCCCTCCCGATATCGACCCGGCGGATTCCCGTATCGATATTCTGATCGAAACCTTGTGCAATTTTTATGCAGAACATGAACCGTACAGTCCCGATATCGAAATGATGCTCATTCAATTCGGGCTTTATTACCGTCGAGACAGAAACGCCACCTACGCTCAAATTCTTAAAGCATTTCAAACCATAACTACTCGTCAATTCCCAGAAATCAGTTCTCTGGGCGAACAACCAACCGCAGCACAAGATCGAGCGATTTTGTATAATCAAACAACAGTAAATCTCAAAGAAGAACCGCCTCAGGTACTGTTTCAACAGGTTGCTGTTAAAGCGGGAACATATGAATTGCCGGGAGAGTATTTTATCCTGCTGACCGATAAAGGCATGTATCTTTATGAAACCGGCGATCTCGAAACCGATCCCAAAATTATCTGGAAAGCGGATCAAACCACAACGCTGAAAAATTCCTCTGGTGTTCTTACAGCTTCTGCTTCAATCACCGGCGGCAACTATTTGCTCTCTTCAGAGGATTCCGCAATAACAGAAATAATCATCCAGGCTCCCATGACCGCCCGCTACGAAAAATACTTTGCGCAGTTAATCAATTTTCTGGATTCCACAAGTTTCAGCCCGTAATGCGTCCGGTGGAAAACCCAAAAATTCATTTTTTATTCATCTTTACAGCAAACGTACTTTTCGAGGATAATGCAGAGTTGTTAGAAAAATCAGCAATTTTCAGCCAGGAAAGCTATTGATGGAACGTTCAACTCGTGAAAGACCACCTCTGTTTCGAGCTTTGGGGAAACAATCTCCTCCCGAACAAATTGAAATTGAGGGAACGAAATACGAACTCCAGGAAGTTTTCAAACATGATTCCTGGGCTGCAACGGCGTTGTACCAAGGGAAAATGCAGGATGTTGTCTGCAAGTTTAACCGGACACAATCGATTTTTGGCGTGCCGGTGGGCTGGCTGGGGCGCCTGCTTGCCAATCGTGAAGCGTTTGCCATGCAGCGAATGAAAGATGTTGCGGGAATTCCAGATGACCTGGGGCCT
>WFOZ01000380.1 GCA_015487825.1 Planctomycetaceae bacterium | reverse complement strand
GGCCATGGAAATCACGTCACCGAAGGACGAATATCTTCCTGCGATAGGGGATGATGTTCCTGTCGAGTACATCTGCGCCAATGACAAGCCCATTTACGATGTTATCACCACCCAGTCTCTCGGCCAAATACGCCTAACAACACATGCTGTCTCTCAATATGAAGAACGACTACATAGCGGAGAAGCCAAGAAACCTCTGGTCTCTCTGATCGGGCGACTGAGACACCCGGATCTAAGAAGGCAACCATTACCAGATCGAGAGGTAAAACATAAACTCAGAAAATATGGGAAGGTGGATAACCTGGAAATATGGGGGCATGACACTAGCCAGATGCACTATGTGGTGATAAGAGATCACGGCTCTGATATTGGGACCTTGGTGACAGTCTATAAAAGACACCCGGACTATCTTTAAAAAACAACCGAAAAGGGGGTAAATGCAAACTAAAGCATGCGACTCGCTGGGATATCCTATCCCAAGAGATGTAAAGCGAGATACATATGCTAATATCAGGAATACATTGCTGCGTTTTGCGGCAATTTAGAGGTAGCTGGCCTCAATCAGCAAAATCTCGCCCAACGCGAATTTTTAACCCCATGGGGAGCACATCCCCAAGGGGGAGTGCTCCCTTTTTTATTAAAGGAGCAGACCAATGAATGAACTACCACTTCAACCTATCTCCGAGGAAATTACCCTCGAAAAATACGCTAAAGGCAACGAAAAGTTACTGACAGGCCACCAAAGTACCGATGCCATCAGAAAACGTGTTGCGAAAGCGCTGGCCGCTCCCGAGAGTGATACCTATTCTTGGGAGTCTACGTTTTACGAAGCACAACAATCAGGTGTCATTATGGCTGGCCGCATCAATTCAGCAGCCGGTACGGAACTTGAAGCTACACTGATCAACTGCTTTGTTCAACCAATCGCAGATACAACTTCCGGCTACGAAAACGGTCGCCCAGGGATCTATCCTGCCCTGAATCACGCGACCGAGACTATGCGTCGAGGTGGTGGTGAGGGTTATGACTTCAGTCATATCCGTCCTCGTGGTGCAAAAGTCAAAAGTACCGGATCTCAAGCATCAGGCCCTGTAAGTTACATGCACGTCTATGATCGTTCTTGCCAAACTGTTGAATCGGCTGGAGCTCGTCGTGGTGCGCAAATGGGCGTTTTGCGAGTAGACCATCCCGATATCCGGGAATTCATTACAGAAAAGCAAAAGAAAGGCGCACTGACACAGTTTAATGTCAGCGTTGCTATTACAGATGCCTTTATGATGGCTATGAAGAATGGCGAAAACTTTCAGCTTGTTCATAAAGCCGAACCAAGTGATGAAGGGATGCTTCTGCGTAACGATAGTTCGTGGACGGGAGCATACCAGCGCGACGATGGATTGTGGGTGTACGAAACTGTAGATCCTCGTGACATCTGGGACATGATTATGAATAACACCTACCGACAGGCTGACCCTGGGGTGATATTTATTGATCTTGTTAATGCTGAAAACAATCTGTACTACGCTGAAGTAATTGAGGCTTGTAACCCCTGTGGTGAGCAATTTTTGCCTGATTATGGATGTTGTTGCCTTGGCTCGTTGAATCTCACAACGTATGTAACCAAGCTATTCTTCGATGACCAGTGCTTTGATTGGGAAAAATTCAAGCAGGCTATTAACGTTGCTGTTCGTATGCTTGATAATGTTCTTGATATAACGTACTGGCCTTTGGAAGAACAGGGTAACGAGGCAGCATCGAAACGTCGTGTGGGGCTAGGCATTACCGCATTAGGCAGTATGTTGGTCATGCTTAATTTGCGTTATGACAGTCAGGAAGGCCGAGAGATGGCCGGAAAGATTTCAGTTGTATTACGCGATGAAGCTTACCGGGCCTCAGTTGAACTCGCTAAAGAGAAGGGCGCGTTTCCTCTGTTCGATAAGGAAAAGTACCTGGATTCCAAGTTTGTTCAGCGACTACCAAGTGACATTAGAGAGGGAATTGCAAAGTACGGAATACGCAATTCACATTTACTCTCTATCGCGCCAACAGGAACGATTAGTCTTGCGTTTGCGGATAATGCTAGCAATGGTATTGAACCAGCATTTAGCTGGGTCTACAACAGAAACAAACGCATGCCAGATGGTACTTCAAAGCCATACCAGGTAATGGATCATGCCTACCGTGTTTATATTGACCACGGTGGTGACCCAAACAAATTGCCTGATAGCTTTGTAGGAGCACTGGAGATTAGTCCTGAAGATCACCTTGCTATGGTTGCTGTGTTTGCCAAAAACATAGACAGCGCTATATCCAAAACGATCAACTGCCCTGAAGATATTTCCTTTGATGATTTCAAAGAAATTTATCTCCATGCCTACAGGCTTGGTTTGAAAGGTATCACCACGTTCCGCCCAAACGATATTACTGGCGCGGTACTGGAGATTGAGCCAAGAAAACTAGCCGACCTGGATACTTCAGCCGACCGTAAAATCAGGTTGGATAAGGTTCCCAAACCAGCATTGGCCAGCTTGCGTTGGCCTAAGCGACCAGAATGCCCTGATGGGAATCCATCAATGACCTACTTGGTTAAGCATCCTGTATCGCCATTCGCTGTGTTTGTGGGGCATGTCCAAAATGGCAAGGCACACCCTTTTGAAATATGGGTGAACGGGGAAGAGCAACCGCGCTGTTTGGGGGCTCTTGCGAAATCACTATCTATGGATATGCGATCAGAGGACAGAGGATGGTTAAAAGCCAAACTTGATTCGCTTGCCAAAACGGCAGGACAGCCCTTTGAAATGCAGATGCCCAATAGTGGTATGACAGTAATAGCATCTGAAGTATCTGCTTTAGCTCGACTGGTGATGCATTGTTGCGATTCTTTAGAGGTGTTTGACGAAGTTCAAGAAACACCTTTGCTCGATGCAATGTTCTCAACCAAAGAGCCTAAGTCAGGTACCGATGGAACACTGAGTTGGACCGTAGATGTGCATAACCCCATTACAGGGGATGACTTTGCGCTGTTCCTTAAAGAACTGGTCTTGCCTGACGGCTCACATCGACCTTATTCGATGTGGGTTTCCGGTGAACACCCAGATGCTTTGGCGGGACTATGTAAATCATTATCACTCGATATGCGGGTTATCGACCCAGCATGGGTTGGTAAAAAACTCAGGAGTTTGAGTCGCTTTCCTGAACCACAAGGGGATTTTATGGCAAAGATCCCTGGCTCAGAAAAGATGGAGACACAACCGTCCACAATTGCTTACTTGGCTCGGTTGATTATCCATCGCTACCAGATGCTTGGCATTCTGGATAAAGACGGGTATCCGGTTTCAGAAATGGGGATCTTTGATCAACCCACGGAGACCGATTCCGTTCTAGCTATCTCTCATGCAGTTATGGCCGGCAGGAAATGCCCTGAATGTGGCGTGAAATCACTAATCAAGAAAGATGGATGTGACTTTTGCACCTCATGTGGACATATTGGGAGTTGTGGTTAACAAGAGGCCTTCGGGCCTCTTTTTTTATGATAGAACCAGGGGTAGGAGTAGAACATTATGATTGAACCTGACGATGACATAATAATGGAAACAGAAAGTCACAGTCCAAATATTGAATTTGATGATGAAACTATTATCTGGGAAGGCCGCCCAGCTCAGATCATTAACGCATGGAACTATTTCGGTTGCATTAGTGCAATATTCTTTTCTATCTATGCTTTGTGGTTATGGCATAGCGAGTTGTACGTTGGATACGATGAATTAACCCCATTTATAGACATTGTATGCCAATCAGTGATTGTTGGTAGCCTTCTGTTAATGGCATATTTCTACCTCGACGTTTGGTATGAAAAAACGACTATTACACGAAATAAAATCCAAGAAAAAAAGGGAATAACTCGGCTCTTCCAACAAGAAAGATACTGTGAGATTAGCGATATCAGAGACATAAAGAGTCCTTCACCTGGCATAGTACTGGGGATATTCAACCTTGCCGACCTCCTCATAGAAACTAATGACGACGATCAACCCATCATAGAGATCCGCGCAATAAAGAACCGGGACGAATTGGTTTCTACGCTCTTACCTATATGGAGAAAATTGAAATTGGATCGCAAGGGTTTCTTCGCAGACCGATAACATTATTCAAAAATATGAACGGTTTTAGCCAAACGTGATAACGACATGGTGCTATGAGTGTGTATTCCAGTCCAAACCTGCCACTGATTCCACGGCAAGCCTGCCCCCCATTCCAGGTGAAAACTGCCACCCCCTGAGGGTGTGTATATCGAGGTGATCGACGCGGGATAAACCCACAGTACGCTGTGTGCTTTTTCATTAAGAAGGAGCAACACAGATGTCTGCACAGAGGTTGTCCATGCGAAAGATAAGAGAAGTTCTACGCCTACGCTGGTGCCAAGGTGCATATTCACGCTCGCCCGCTAAACGATAACAGAGCTTGCGTACTGCACAAATGAGTTGATCTCGTGATAATGTGCCGCCACACGCCCCATAATCTTGCGCGATGGTGACAAGTGAACCCCATAATTTTGAAGCATGCTTTTTATCATCAGAGTGTAAGACATTGGCACAACGTTCTTTGACTAATTCATCGGCCTGCGAGTGTTCTGCTGTAAAGTCAAATATCAGAATTTGAAGTTTTTTGAGAAAACCGAATACAGTGGCGTTATCATTTTTCGTTTTACCTGAATTTCTAGGGTGGCCTCTTTTCCTTGGGAGTTATGGGCAGTTACAGTAATGTCATCGAGAGGATACCCTTCACCTTCAGATTGAAACTTGAGGGTATTGATGGTGGTCCCAGGAAGCCCGCGAGGTTCTGATTGGGCGAGCAGTGTTAACAGATAATGGGCTCCGACCTTATCTTCTAATTGATCTCCCGATTTACTGGCAATCCCTGACATAATGAGGTTCTACCTTTTCAATATAGGGAATCTCCACAAAGCCCCTATTTATTACATTAATGCTAACGTCCGCTTTGGTTCGAAAATTAAATTCTGACGTGGTTCAATAGATTGGTACACCGCAGTTAAGGGATAATGATCTTAACTGAGGG